>JAGXHO010000102.1 GCA_024636105.1 Trueperaceae bacterium
CCCCCGACCCCGTACGCTGGCTCGGAGGCGGCCCCGGCTCCGGCGGCCCGCCTCCAGGAGGCTCCATGCTCTTCCTCGTCATCGCCAAGGACGGCACCGACGCCGACGCGCCGGCCCGACGCTCGAACGTCCGCGAGGCCCATCTCGAAGGGGCTCGGACGCTCGCCACCGCCGGCACCCTTCAGGTCGGGGGCGCGCTCCTCGACGACGCGGGCGCCATGATCGGTTCCGCGCTGATCGTGGAGGCCGAGGACGCAGCGGCCGTCCGCACCCTCCTCGAAGCCGACGTCTACCACCGCAGCGGCGTATGGCGCAGCTACGAGGTCCACCCGTTCAAGCGCGCGGTCTAGCAGCGCCGCGAGACCGGTGCATGCGTCAGCGCGCGCCGGCGTCGCGGCCCGATCGACGCCGCAATGCCCACGCCAGCCCCCACGCGACGGCGAAGGCCACGACCGCGGCCACGATCGTAGCGGGGTCGATGCGCACCGCCGACCAGGTGAAGACGTCGGGGTCGTCGAGGGAGGCGCCGGCGAGCACACCGACGGCCAGCCCGGGCACCCCGCCGAGCGCCGTGGCGCCGAGGAAGGGGCCCCACGGCACCCGCACCGCGCCCGCCGCGGCGCTGACCAGGTCGCCCGGGAGCATCATCAAGCGCGCGACGAGCACGGTCCGGAACGGGTCGCGGCCGAGCGCGCCCCGCCACCCCCGCGGCGGCGGCGCGACCGTCGTGGGTCCGCGGAGCGCTCGAGCCAAGGCGTAGGGGACCGCCGCGCTGCCGGTCACGGCCCCCCACGCGACCGCGAACCCGAGCCACGGCCCCAACCACCAACCGGAGAAGGCGGTCAGGATGGTCACCGGGATCAGGAGCAGCGGCCGCACGGCGAAAACCGCAAGGAGGACCGGCACCCCCACGCCCGGGCGCACGAGCACGGCGAGCCAACGCGCCAGTTCGGCGCCCGGACCCCCCTCGGCGCGCGCCAGCACGAACCAGGTCGCCGCGACGAGCACGGCCCACAGGGCGAGCGCGACGGACGCGGGCGCGCGACGACGCAGCATCCCGCGAGCCTAACGCCACGGCGACGCACCGGGTGCGAGAACCGCACGCAGCCGCAGCGCTCCGCTCGGACGCGACCGGCGCGTGTAGGCTGTAGGCGTGGAGATCACGTGACCGAGCCGACGCTCCACAGCGGGCGGACGTATCGCGACCGCACCTTCCGCGACGTGACGGTCGCCGGGGTGGTCGAGGGCGCGACGTTCCACGACTGCGTCTTCGACGGCTGCGATCTGCACGAGGCGCGGCTCCTCGACTGCCGCTTCGTGGACACCGACTTCCTCAGCTCCGACCTCGGGCTCGTCGACGTCGCGAACTCCGCCTTCCTCGGCGTGACGATCGAGAACGCCCACGTGATCGGCGTGAACTGGTCGACGGCGTTCTGCGACGCCAACCACCGCCTCGAGGTCGACTTCAAGGACACGGTGCTCAACTTCGCGCGCTTCGAAGGGCTCGACCTGCGCGGCCGGCGCTTCGAGGGGTGCACGATCCACGAGGCGCTGTTCGACCGCTGCGGCCTGGTGGACGCCAGCTTCCGACGCAGCGACCTCGCTGGGACGCAGTTCCTCGGCTGCGACCTCGCCGGCGCCGACCTGCGCAAGGCGCGCGGGTACCGCATCGACGTGCGGAGCAACGCGGTCGCGGGCCTCCGCGCCTTGATGCCCGAGGCGATCGGCCTGCTGCACGGCTCGGGCGTCGAGCTCGAGGAGCAACCTGGTTGACGGTGCGCGCGCCGCGGCGCGCGCACCGTCAACCAGGCGCCAACCCCACCGGATCGCCGGGGCGCACCGTGCCGAACGCCGCCGCCGCGGCGCCACCGCGCAGGAACACCTCGACCCAGCGCACCGATTGCCCGTGGCGGTCGACGTACCCCGACGAGCCCGGCGCGACCGCCACCATGCCTTCCGGCACCGCGAAGGCTCCGCCGGCGACGCGCGCCTCGAGCGTGCGTCCGCCGATCGCCACGGTCGCCGCGCCCCCCGGCTCCATGCCCGCAGGCAGCGCGCCCCAGCGCCAGGTGGTCTTGAGGTTGCCGAAGCCGTCGACGTACGCGACGCGCCCGTCCGGTACGGGCGGCAGCGCCGCCCTCGGCACGGACTCGCCGAACACGCCCCCGTCGCCGCGCGCCACGCGGGCGACCGCGTCCGGGAACAGATCGCGCGAGCGGAACTGCGAACCGCGGGTCGCGCCGTGGAGCACCCGCACCTCGTCGGCGACCTCGGCCAGGAAGGCGAAGGCCTCGCCGGCGTCGACCCCCACGACCTGGACCCCGCTCGGTGTCCGCGCCCAGATCAGGCGCTCCCCGTCGTTGTCCACCCGCGCTCCGCGGTCGTCGCGGCGTGGGGCGACGTTGACGAACACCAGGGTGCCGACCGGCGCCTCGGCGGCGGCGAGCTGCGCGGCGACGAAGCCGGCCGCCAGCGTGGCGAACGCGGGCACCGGCGTGCAGACGATCTTCGCGTCGGGGAGGCGGCACAGCAGCCGCTGGGCGACCTCGGCGAAGGCGAGGTCCTGAGGACCGAAATCGGCGACCACATGGAGCAACACGCGGCGCAGCGTATCAAGCGGCGCCCGGTCGCTCCCATACCGGGGCGCCGGCGACCCACGTCGCCTCGACCGCGTCCTCGCGCGCCAGCGCGACGAGCGTGGCGAGCGCGGAGGGCAGGTCGCGGGCGTGCGCCAGGGCTTCCTCGAGCGTCGACCCGGCGGGCGGCCGGAGGGCCACCAGGTCCGCTTCCCGGCCCGCGCGCAAGTCGCCGACCCGGTCGTCGAGCCCGAGCGCCCGCGCGCCCGCCGCCGTCGCCCACCACAGCAGGTGGGCGCCCGTCAGAGGCACGCCCTGGGCGCCGAGCAGCATCTGGCCGACGTACGCCGCGGTCGCCTCGCCGAACATCGAGAGCGACGTGCCGGCCCCCACGTCGGTGCCCAGGGCGACGCGCACCCCGGCGCGCAGGTGGCGCCCGAGCGGGAACAGCCCCGCCCCGAGGGCGTGGTTGCTGGTCGGGCAGTGCGCGATCACGGCACCGGCCGCCGCCAGCCGCTCCAGCTCGGCATCGCTCGGGTGGACGTCGTGCGCGAAGACGCTGCGCGGGCCGACCAGGCCTGCCGATTCGTACGTGGCGAGGTAGTCGGCGGCGACCGGGAAGCGCTCGCGCACGACCGCGATCTCCTCGGGCGTCTCGTTGAGGTGGCTCGTCGCCCACACCCCCGGCACGTCGCGCGCCACCGCGCCGCATGCGGCGAGCAGCTCGGCGCTGCTCGAGACCGAGAAGCGCGGCGTCACCGCGTAGCGCAAGCGCCCGCGGCCGTGCCAGCGGCGCGCCAGGAACGCGGACTCGGCGTAGGCGAGCTCGGGCGTGGTGCGCAGCGCGTCGGGCAGCCCGACGTCGCCGACGGTGAGGCCGGCCGTGATCCGCAAACCGCTGGTGGCGGCCTCATGGAAGAAGGCCTCCATCGCCACCGCTTGGTGGGCGCCGAACACGAGCGCGCTGGTGGTGCCGTTGCGCGCGAGCAGACCGATGAAGCGGCGCGCCTGGGCGCGCGCGAAGCCGGCGTCGGCGAAGCGCGCCTCGTGCGGCCAGGTGCGCGCCTCGAGCCACTCGAGGAGCCGCAGCCCGAGCCCACCCAGGACCCCCACCTGCGGGTAGTGCACGTGGGCGTCGACGAACCCGGGGAGCAGCCAAGCGCCGCGGCGATCGTCGACGGACGCGGCCGGGTGGCGCGCCCGCACCTCGGGCCAGGCGCCCACCTCGACGATGCGGCCGTCGGCGTCCACCGCGATCGCGCCGTCGGCCCACGCCTCCAAGGCTTCGGGGCCGACGTCGAACGGATCGCGCGGTACGTGCGCGACCGTCCCGCGCCATACCCGCGCGGCCACGCTGCGATCGACGGCGCCGCTCACGCCAGGAACGGTGCAGTGCGCGCTGCCACCACGTCGACCAAACCGTGGTCGGTGACCCGCAGGGCGGGGATCACGGCCAGCCCCAGGAACGACAGCGTCATGAAGGCGTCGGCGCCGCTGCCCCCCAACGCGCGCACGGCTGCGCCGGCAGCGTCGATCTGCGCGATGAGCACCTCGAGCGGCGCCTCCGACACCAACCCCGCAACCGGCAGCGGCACCTCGGCCACGACGCGCTCGCCGTCGTCGACCACGAACCCGCCGCCGAGCTCCGCCGCTCGCGCCGCAGCGCGCACCATCGACGCGTCGTCGGCGCCCACGAGCATCAGGTTGTGGTGGTCGTGGCCGACGGTGCTCGCGAGCGCTCCTCGGCGAAGCCCGAAGCCTTGGACCAACCCGACCCCCACCCCATCGCCGCGGCCGTGGCGATGGACGCAGGCGAGCTTGAGCAGGTCGCGCTCCGGGTCGGCGATGGTGGCACCGTGCTCGACCGTGGGCGCCACGTGGCGCTCCTCGGTGACCACCTGACCCTCCACGGTGCGCACGACCCGAACGCGGCCACCGGCGGTCGGCGCCGGTAGGCGCAAGCGCGCGGCGTCGAGCGGTGGCAGGCGCACGCTGGCCCGCAGCGACGCGGCCTCCGGTCGCGCGGCCAGTGCCTCGGCCGCGGCACCGATCGCGGACGCGGCCGCAGCCGTCGTGCGCCCGTCGCGCGCGACCCAACGGCCGTGGCGCAGCACGCGCGCCGCACGGAATGCGGGGAGGTCGTCGACGACGATCAGGTCGGCGAAGTAGCCGGGTGCGACCGCGCCGCGCCGGGCGAGCCGGTAGTGGCGGGCGACGTTCCAACTGGCGCAGCGCACCGCGTACACCGGGTCGACCCCGGCCGCGACCGCCCGCCGCACCAACACGTCGACCGCCCCCTCGTCCCGCAGGTCGTGCGGCAAGCGGTCGTCGGTGACGAACCCGACGCGGTCGGAGTGGCGCGGGTCGACGAGCGGGAGCAGCGCGTCGAGGTCGCGCGTCACGGAGCCCTCGCGCACCATCAGGAAGGCGCCGGCGGCGAGCTTCTCGCGCCCCTCGGCGAGGGTGGTGCTCTCGTGGTCCGATCCGATCCCGGCGGCGAGGTACGCCTGCAGCGCCGCGCCCGTGAGGCCGGGTGCGTGGCCCTCGGTCCCCTTGCGGGCGTGGTCGGCGACGGCCACCTTGGCGAGCTGCCCGACGTCGGCCGCGACCACGTCGGGGAAACTCATCAGCTCCGCGACGCCGACGACCCGGGGATTGGCTAGCAGGTCCTCGATCTCACCGAGCCCGAGCTCGGCGCCGGCGGTCTCGAGGGCCGTCGAGGGCACGCACGAGGGCGCCGTCGCCCAGAGGTCGAACGGCAGGTGGTCGGCGAACTCGAGCCACCACCGCACGCCGGCGAGTCCGGCGACGTTCGCGACCTCGTGCGGGTCGGTCACCACCCCGACGACGCCTCGTGGCAGCACCGCCGCGGCGTAGCTCGCCGGCGTCACGAGCGACGACTCGATGTGGACGTGGCCGTCGATGAGCCCGGGCGCCAGGTGGGCGCCGGCCAGATCGACGACGTCGAGCGCCCGGGGGCGTTCGACGCCCCCGGGCGCCGCGACGGCCGCCACGAGCCGGCCCGCGACCCACACGTCGGCCGCCTCGATGGTGCCGGTGAAGACGTTCAGGAGTCGGCCGCCGCGCAGGTGCAGGTCAGCCGGGCGGCGACCGGCGGCGACGTCGACGGCGAGGACCAACTCGTCGATGGTGGGGTCGAGCGGCTCGGCGGCGCTCATGGTGGGGCCAGCCTACACGGGGTCCCAGCCTACACGGGGTCCATGGGTCGGCGGTCAGGGTTCCGAAAGCTTCGGGCGCCTACCTTGGCGTCATGCGCGGGCCCAAGACCATCCTCGTCGTCGACGACCACGACGCCCATCGCAAGGTGCTCGAACTCGTCCTGGGTGCGCACCGCTACGAGGTCGTATCAGTGAGCGACGGCTTCGAGGCGCTGGCGTACCTGCAGGCGCACACGCCGGACGCGATGATTCTCGACGTGCACATGCCGCTTTTGTCGGGCTTCGACGTAGGACGCCGGGCGCGGCGCATCGCGCGGCTGCGCTTCGTGCCGATCCTGATCATGACCGCCATGGTGGACGAGCGCACCCGGACCGAAGCCGATGCGATCGGCGCGATCCGGGTGCTGCACAAGCCGATCGCCGGGACCGACCTGCGGAGGGCGCTGCGCGAACTGCTGGGTCAGGCGAGCGGCGTCTCGGCCTCACCCGACGCGCTGGGCGCGTAGTAGGGGTTCTCGCCGGCGGCGTGGTCGGTCGCGTCGCGAACGAAGGCGATCTCGGGCACCGCGTCGCGGATCATCCGCTCGATGCCCTGCTTGAGCGTCAGGTCGGCCGCGCCGCACCCTTGGCACCCGCCATGCAGCTGGACGATGGCAGCGTCGCCCTCGACGCGCACCAACGAGGCGCTCCCGCCGTGGCCCGCGATGCCGGGGTTGACCTGCTGGTCGAGCACGTCCTGGACCTTCTGAGCCACGGGATCGTCCCAGACAGGCGACGGGAAGGAGACCCGGAAGCCCGACTGCATGACGCCCTCGACGAAATCGACCGTGGCGCCCTCGAGGTGGCGCACCGTCATGGGGTCGAGGAAGACGTCGAAGCCGCCGCCGTCCATCACCCGGTCGCCGTCCTGGCGGTCGCCGGGCTTGACCAACCAGAGCTTGTGTTCCTTGCGGGTGCCGGCGACGCGCAACGCCGACACACCCTGCGCCTCCTGCTTGGCGAGGAAGGCGCGGACGCGGACGGCGGCGTTCTCGGTGAAGTTCAACATGCCTTCAGGCTACCGGGTCGCGGCCGGGTTCACAGCACCTGCATGACGTACCCGTCGGTGGCGCGCTCGAGGCCCACCGGGTCGGCGAGGTAGACGCCGCGCGTGCCCTGCAAGGCCCCGTCGCCGCGCAGCTCGCCGAGGATGCGGGTGATCGTGACCCGCGAGCTGCCGGTCAGGTCCGCGAGGTCCTCGTGGGTGAGGGCGAGCGGGAGCTTGATCATGCCGTCGGCCTCGTCGGACGGGTGGCCGAACTGGTTCGCGAGCCGCAGGAACGCGCGCGTCACGCGGGCGCCGACGGGCATCTCGGCCTCGTCGATCATCTGGCGCGAGCGCCGCAGCTGCCGCGCCATCGCGCGCACGACGTAGTCGCGAAGCTTGCGGTCGTTCATGGCCTGCTGCGGGTCGATCGGAGTGAGCACGGCGTCGTGGACGGCCACGACCGTCTCGGCGTGGCGACCGCCGTCGAGCGCGGCCAGCCCGAGGACGTCGCCCGTTCCGTAGAGGTCGGCGATGCGGTCGCGCCCGAGGCTGGTCGGCACGACGGCTTTGAGCACGCCCTGCTCGACGATGTACAGGTTGGACGCGTCGCGGTCGGTCTCGTACAGGACCGCGCCGGCCTCCAAGGTGCGGTTGGGCAGCGCCAAGCCGGCCGGCACGACGTCGGGCGCCTCACGAACGGGCGCAGGTAGGGTCTCGAGGGTGTTCAGCATCGTCGCGTCCTCTCTGGACGAGGGTGGGTTGGGTCGGAAAGCGGCACGGACGCCGAGGGGCGGGGGCCGCGGTGGGTCGGAAGGGGCGCCTCGGCTTCGGGCCGCGAGGCGGCTGCCGATGGAACGCTACAAGAAACGTAGCATGACGACGCCCTCGCGTCTACCGCACGTACCCTAGCGATCTCCGTGCCCGACGGGGATTCTCACGCGCTTCACATCCTCGGGCGGGCGATGTCCGAGTTATGCGCTCAGGATGGCTCGGGCGTGCCACGCTTGACCGTGGCCTAGGCCACGCCTTAGGATTTACGGTACCGATGCAGGGCCTCTCACCCCAGCAAGCCAAGGTCTTCGACCGGCTCCGCGAGCACCAGCGGCGCCACGGTGGCACGCCCGAACTCTCGGAGTTCGCACGCGGGCTGGGGATCACGTACGTCACGCTCAAACAGCACCTCGAGGCGCTCGACCGCAAGGGGTGGCTGCGCTTCGAAGGTCGAGGCCGCGGGCGGTCGCCCTTCCTCACGCTGCCGGCTGCGGCGACGGGGGTGCCGGTGTTGGGGGCGATCCCGGCGGGGCCGCTGGCCGAAGCGGTCGCCGACGCCGAGGGCTACCTGCCGCTCCCGGGGCTGGGCGAGCGCTGGTTCGCGCTGCGGGTGCAGGGCGATTCGATGGCCGACCTCATCCAACCCGACGACGTGGTGCTCTTCGAGCGCGGCGCCCCGACCCGCGACGGCCTGGTCTGCGCCGTCCGCATCGACGAAGACGACGTCACCCTCAAGTACCTCGACCGCGACGGTCCTGGCCGCTACGTCTTGCGCGCCCACAACCCCGCGTTCGCGCCGCGGGCGGTCGCCGCGCGCGCGCTCCAGGTCGACGGCGTCTACCGCGGGTTGCTGCGCGGCGAGGTGCTCGACGCGCTGCTGCACGACCCGAACTGACGCGCCGGCTCCGCCGGAGCGCTGGGGCCCCGCCGATGATGAAGGCGCCGGTCATTGACACCGAAACGCCGGGTCGCTAGCCTACTAACACGCGTTAGTCGACCCGTCCTGCCCCGTTCGGCGCCGATCGGGGCCCGGAATCGGTCTCGTCCTGCCCCAACTGGGCGCCATCCTGGCGTGCTCCCGGTGGCGGGACGCGACGACGCTCCAGGAGGTTGCATGCACCGGATCCTGATCGCCATCCTCGCCACGGCCGCGTTCGCCACGGCGGCCGCCCAGACCCTCACCGTTTGGGTCTGGGACATCAACAAGCCCGCGCTCGAGTCCACGATCGCCAGCTTCCAAGAGATGCACCCGGGCGTCGAAGTCGTCGTCGAGGACATCGGCAACCAGAATGCCTACGACCGCGGCCTCGCCGGCTGCGCCGCGGGCGGCTTCGACCTTCCCGACGTCTACCTGGTCGAGAACGGCGAAGCGCAGGTCTTCTGGGCCACCTTCCCCGACTGCTTCGTCGACCTGCGGACCCTGGGCGCCGAAGAGCTCCGCAGCTCGTTCCCCGACTTCAAATGGACCGAGCTGATGGACGGCGACGCCATGTACGCCATCCCCTACGATTCCGGCCCGACCGCGATGTTCTACCGCACCGACCTGTACGAACAGGCCGGCATCGACGTCGCCGCGATCGAGACCTGGGACGACTACATCGCCGCCGGTCAGGCCATGAACGCCGCCACCGATGGCGCCGTCAAGCTGGGCACGGTCGCCAAGGGCGCCGACGACGAGTGGTTCCGCATGCTCGCCAACCAGGCCGGCTGCTTCTACTTCGACAACGACGCCACCGAGGTCACCGTCGCGCAACCCGGCTGCGTCCTGGCGCTCGACACCCTCAAGAACCTCTACGACGCCGACGTGCTCGCGGTCGGCGGTTGGTCCGAGCAGATCCAGCTGTTCCAGAACTCGAGCGTCGCCAGCGCCTTCTTCGGCAGCTGGTACGGCGGCGTCATCCAGGCCGAAGCCCCCGATCAGAGCGGCCAGTGGGGCGTCTACCTGACCCCCGCCCTCGAGCCCGGCGGCGTGCGCGCCTCCAACCTCGGCGGCTCGGCGCTCGCGATCCCGGCCAGCGGCCAGAACGTCGAACTCGCGTACGACTTCGTCGTGAACGCCCTCGCGGACGTCGACAACCAGATCGTCATCCTCCGCGATTACGGCCTCACCCCCTCGCTCCTGACGCTGCTCGAGGACCCCTTCCTCGACGAGGGCGTCGCCTTCTTCGGTGGTCAGCCCGTCTGGGGCGAGATCCTCGGCACGCTCGGCGACGTCCCCGCGGTCGCCGGCAGCGCCTTCTTCCAAGAGGCGCGCGAGGTCATGATCGGGGTCGTCAACGACTACCTCGATGGCAACTACGACTCGGCGCAGGCCGCGCTCGACCGCGCCGCGCAGCAGATCGCCCAGGCCACGGGCCTGCCGATCGCCCAGTGACCGACCGGCGGGGGACGGGCCAACGCGGCCCGCCCCCCGCCACCGGCACCCCGGGTGGCTCGGCGCCGAGCCACCCGGTCCCCTCTGAGGCTGGTCGCCGCCTGCGCGGCGCCGCGCCGTCCCGAAGGAGCGCTCGCGTGACGAACCCCCCCTCGAGCCCGCGCCGCCGGCGCATCGCTTGGGCCCCCTATCTGTTCCTGGCCCCGTTCCTGACCGCGTTCGCGGTCTTCTGGACCTGGCCGATCGCCTATTCGCTCTACCTCTCGTTCGTCAACACCCGCTCGCGTCCCTGGACCTTCGACCCCGGCTTCAACTGGGGCCGCCTCATCCGAGACACGACCTTCTGGGACGCCTTCGGCAACACCGCCCTGATCCTGGCGGTGCAGGTGCCGGTGATGCTCGCGCTCGCGGTGGCGCTGGCGATGGCCTTCAACAGCGACCTGCTGCGGCTCAAGGGCTTCTACCGCTTCGCCTTCTTCGCCCCGCTGGTGCTGGGCGCCGTGCCCTACTCCGCGGTCTTCCGGCTGATCTTCAACGCCGACTTCGGCATCCTCAACTACGGCCTGGGCACCCTCGGGCTCCCGAGCGTTCGCTGGCTGTTCGAGTCGACCCCGGCGCTCGTGACGATCATGATCGCGCTCACCTGGCGCTGGACCGGCTACAACGCGATCATCCTGCTCTCGGGACTGCAGTCGATCCCGCAGACGCTCTACGAGGCGGCGCGCATCGACGGCGCCAACGCCTGGCAGCAGTTCTGGGGCATCACCCTGCCGCTGCTGCGCCCGGTGCTGCTCTTCACCTTCGTGCTCTCGACGATCGGCACGCTGCAGCTCTTCACCGAGCCCTGGCTGATCACGAACACCGGCCCCGGCGGCGCCACCGAGACGCTCGTCACGTACCTCTACAAGCAGGGCTTCCGCAACTTCAACTTCGGGTACGCCTCGGCGATCGCCTACACGGTGGCCGCGTTCGCCGCGCTCTTCTCGCTGCTCCAGATCCGCCTGGTGGGCGGGGGGTCGAACCGATGAGGCGCACCCGCCTGATCCAGTCGATCGCCCTTCACGTGGTCATGACGCTGCTGGCGCTGGCGTTCCTGCTCCCGATCTTCTGGATGGTGCTCTCGGCGACCAAGGCGAACAACGCGATCTTGTCGGTGCCGCCGACCTTCGCCTTCGGCGACGCGCTCGCGGCCAACTGGGCCGACCTCACCCGCGACCTCCCCTTCATCCGCATCGTCGCCAACAGCGTCGGCATCGCGGTCACCTACACGATCGTGGCGACGCTCGTGTGCGCGATGGGGGGCTACGCGCTCGCCAAGTTCACCTTCCGCGGTCAGGCGGCGATCTTCGGGGTGGTGCTCGTCGCGCTCACGATCCCCTTCGAGGTGCGCATCATCCCGCAGTACATCCTCATCGCCCGCGACCTGGGGCTGACGAACACCTGGTGGGCGGTGATCCTGCCCGGACTGGCGAACGCGCTCGGCATCTTCTTCATGCGCCAGAACATGCTCTCGGTGCCGAGCGAGCTGCTCGAGGCGGCGCGCATCGACGGCGCGAGCGAGTGGCGCATCTTCCGGTCGGTGGTCCTGCCGATCATGCAGCCGGCGCTGGCGGCGGTCGGGATCGTGCTGTTCCTCTTCCAGTGGAACGACTTCCTGTGGCCGCTGCTCGTCATGACGAGCCGCGACGCGTACACCATCCCGGTCGCCCTCGGCACGCTCGTGGGCCTGACGCGGGTCTCGTGGGGCGGCATCATGGTCGGCACGGCGATCGCCACGGTGCCGTTCCTGGTCATGTTCCTGTTCCTGCAACGCTACTTCGTCGCCGGCATCACGGCCGGCGCGGTGAAGGACTGATGCCATGAGCGACCGCCCCGACCCCGCACGGCTCGGCGTCTGCTACTACCCGGAGCATTGGCCGGAGGCCACCTGGTCCGAGGACACCGCCCGCATGAAGGACGTGGGCCTGCACTGGGTGCGCATCGGCGAGTTCGCCTGGAGCCTGCTCGAACCCGACCCCGGGCGCTTCGACTGGGGGTGGATGGACCGGGCGATCGACGGCCTCGGCGCCGCCGGGCTGAAGGTCGTCCTGGGCACGCCGACCGCGACCCCGCCCAAGTGGCTGGTCGACCGGATGCCCGACATGCTGCCCGTCGGCGCCGACGGGCGCGTGCGCGGCTTCGGCTCGCGCCGCCACTACGATTTCAGCCACGAGGGCTACCGCACGGAGTCGGCGCGCATCGCCGCCGCCCTGGCCGAGCGCTACGGCCGCCACGAGGCGGTGGGCGCCTGGCAGATCGACAACGAGTACGGCTGCCACGACACCGTGCGCGCGTACGGCACCCCCTCGCTGCACGGCTTCCGCGCCTGGCTGCGCGCCCGCTACGGCACCGTCGACGCCCTGAACGAGGCTTGGTGGACGAACTTCTGGTCGATGACGTACCGCACCTTCGACGAGGTCGAGCTGCCCGTGGGCGCGGTCACCGAAGCGGCGCCGGGCGCCCGCCTCGACTTCGCCCGCTTCGCCTCCGACGCCGTGCTCGCCTACCACGAGCGGCAGGTCGCCGAGATCCGCCCGCGCTCGCCCGGCCGCCCGATCACCCACAACGGCATGGGGTTCTTCGCCGATTACGACGCCCACGCCTTGGGGCGCGCGCTCGACCGCATCACCTGGGACAGCTACCCGCTCGGCATGCTCGAGCAGTCGCCGCTCCCCGACGAGGTCAAGGCGCGCTACGCCCGCACCGGGCACCCCGACCTGGTCGCCTTCAACCACGACGTCTTCCGGGGCGCGCTGGCGCCCGAGGGCGCCGCGCCGTACGTCCCCTTCTGGGTGATGGAGCAGCAGCCCGGGCAGGTGAACTGGGCGACCACGAACCCGATCCCCGCCCCCGGCGCCGTGCGGCTCTGGACCCACCAGGCGCTCGCCCATGGCGCCGAGGTCGTGAGCTACTTCCGCTGGCGGGCCGCTCTTGGCGCCCAGGAGCACATGCACGCGGGGCTGCTGCGGCACGACCGCTCGCCGGATCAGGCGCTCGCCGAGGCCGAGTCCAGCGCACGCGAGCTGGAGGACGCCGGCACGGCGCCCGCGCACGGCGAGCCGGCCCGGCGCCGCGGCCACGTGGCCTTGCTCTTCGACTACGCCGACCTGTGGCTCGGGCAGATCCAGCCGCACGCCGCTGGTTGGCGCGATTGGGCGCCGTGGGCGGAGCCGTACTTCGCCCTGCGCGCGCTCGGGCTCGACGTCGACGTGCTGCCGCCCGACCGCGACCTGAGCGGGTACCGACTCGTGGTGGCGCCGTCGCTGACGATGGTCGACGAGGCCCGCGCCACCGGCCTCCAGCGGGCGCTCGACGCTGGCGCGACGCTGGTCGTCGGCCCGCGCAGCGGCGCCTACCGCCCGGACGCGCGCGTGCACGTCCCTGCGCCCGGACCGCTGCGCGCGCTGACCGGCGCGCGCGTCCACCGGGTCGACACCCTGCGCCCCGGCTCGACCGGCCGGCTCTCGCCGCGCGAACCCATGCTCGGCGTGCTCGAGCCCGCCGGGTACGGGACGTGGGCCGACCTGCTCGAGCCCGAGGCGAGCACCGAGGTGTGGGCCACCTACGCCGAGGCGGCCTATGGCGGCGTCGCGGCGATCGCCATGAAGCGCCACGGCATGGGGCGTTGCGTCACCGTCGGCGCGGCGCTCGACGGCCCCACGTGGGGCCGGCTGCTCGGCACCCTGGCACTCGAGGCGGAGCTGCCGGTCCTCCCCCTGCCCGACGGCGTGCGGCTCAGCCGCCACGCCGGGCGACCGCTGGTGCAGAACTTCGGCCCCGACCCGGTGACCGTCGACCTGCGCTCGATCGGTGGGCCGATGGTGGAGGTGGGCGGCGTCGACGTCGCTTGGGTCGACCTGCCCGAACCCTCCACGCTCGACCGCTCGTGAGGCGTGCGAAGCTGACCCGATGAGCCGCGCCCGCCGCCCCAAGGTGACGAGCCACACCGTCGCCGAGCGCGCCGGCGTCTCGCGCACCACCGTCTCGTTCGTGCTCAACGACCGCGACGCCGGGATCCCCGAGGAGACCCGCGCGCGCGTGCTGCGCGCCGCCGCGGAGCTCGGGTACGTCCCGTCCGCGCCCGCCCAGACGCTCGCCAGCGGGCAGACGCGCACGCTGGGGCTCGTCGTGTGCCACGCGCAGCACCTGCTGACCGATGCCTTCCTGCCGCAGGTGATCTTCGGGCTGACCCAGGTCGCGAAGGGGCGCGGCTACCGCACCCTCATCGAGCCGCTCGAGGACGTTCGCGCGCCCCACGCGTACCAGGAGCTGGTGCGGTCCAAGCAGATCGACGGGCTCTTGGTGCTCAACCCGCGCGCCGACGACCGTCGGCTCCCCGAGCTGATCGACGAGGGCTTCCCGGTGGTGACCATCGGCCACCCACCGGGCGGCCACGGCCACAGCCTCGACGTCGACAACGTCGCCGCCGCCCACCTGGCCACCGCGCATCTGCTCGGGTTGGGGCACCGTCGCATCGCGCACGTCGGGTACGGCTCGCCGCGCTTCACGACCGTCGCCGAACGCCTGTCGGGCTACCGAGCCGCGCTCGAAGAGGCAGGCGCGCCCGCCGACGACGCGTTGATCGCCTTCGCCAACTACTCCGCCGAGAGCGGCGCCGCGGCGATGCGCGCGCTGCTCGGCCGCACCCGCGCCTCGCCGCCGCCGTTCACCGCGGTGTTCTGCGGCAACGACACCATCGCGCTCGGCGTGCTCGCGGCGCTCCACGAGGCCGGCCTGCGGGTCCCCGACGACGTGGCGGTGGTCGGCTTCGACGACGTGCCGCTCGCGGCCTTCGCCACCCCGCCGCTCACCACCGTGCGCTCGCCCCTGCTCGCGATGGCCGAGGCCGCCGCCCACCGCCTCGTCGACCTCGTCGAAGGGCGCACGGTCGCCGAGATCGCCACCCAGCTACCCACCGAACTGATCGTGCGCGCCTCGTGCGGCGCGACCGCCGATGCGGCGCCGCGCTCGATGCTCGAACCCGCCACCGCCCCGCTCCCCGGAAGGACCCCCGCATGACCCCACCCCGCATCGCCTTCGTCGGCGCCGGCTCCACCGTGTTCACCCGGGCCCTGGCCGGCGACCTGCTCCTCACCCCCGAGCTCGAAGACGCCACGCTGGTCCTGCACGACATCGACGCCGAGCGCTTGGCGCTCTCGGAACGGGTCGTGCGGCGGCTCGTCGCCACCCTCGGGTCCCCGGCGACCGTGGTCGCCACCCTCGACCGCGAGCGCGCGCTCGACGGCGCCGACGTCGTCTTCGACACCATCCAGGTGGGCGGCTTCCGTCCCGCCACGGTCACCGACTTCGAGGTCCCCAAGCGCTTCGGGCTCGAGCAGACGATCGGCGACACGCTGGGCATCGGCGGCATCTTCCGCGCCGTACGCACCGTGCCGGTCATGCTCGACATCGTGCGGGACATGGAGCGGCTCTGTCCCGACGCGCTCCACCTCAACTACGTCAACCCGATGGCGATGGTCTGCTGGGCGCTCACCGAGCTCTCGCCAGTGCGCACCGTCGGGCTCTGCCACAGCGTGCAGGGGACCGTCGAGCAGCTCGCCGACGACCTCGGGCTGCCGGCCGCCGAGATCGACTACGTCGCGGCCGGCATCAACCACATGGCCTTCTACCTGAAGCTCGAGCACCGCGGCGCCGACCTCTACCCGCGGCTGCACACGTTGGCGAGCGAGGGCCAGGTGCCGGACTGGAACCGGGTCCGGTACGACGTCCTGAGGCGGCTCGGGTACTTCGTCACCGAATCGAGCGAGCACTTCGCCGAGTACGTCCCGTGGTACCTCAAGCGCGCCCGTCCAGACCTGCGCGAAGCGCTGAACGTGCCGCTCGACGAGTACCCGGGGCGCTGCCGCGTCTACGAAGTGGCGGCGGGCTTCGTGGAACGGGAGCTCGACGACCCGGGCAGCGTCGACCCCTCCGACCTGCGCGCCGCGCTCGACGCCGCGGCCATCCCGGTGATGGCGCGCTCGATCGACCACACCGTCGCGGCGCTCGACGGCCTGCGGCGCGTCGAGCGCAGCCACGAGTACGGCGCCACCATCGTGCGCTCGCTCGTGACCGGCACGCCCAGCGTCGTCTACGGCAACGTCCCCAACCACGGCCTGCTGCCCGACCTGCCCGAGGGCTGCAGCGTGGAGGTACCGTGCTTGGTCGACCGCAACGGCGTGCACCCCACCGTCGTGGGCGCCTTGCCGCCGCAGCTCGCGGCCCTGATGCGCACGAACGTCAACGTGCAGCAGCTGGTCGTGGCCGCCCTCGTCGAGGGGCGCCGCGACCACCTCGTGCACGCCGCGCTGCTCGACCCGCGCACCGCCATGGAGCTCGTGCCCGACGAGATCGAAGCGATGGTCGACGCCCTGATCGAGGCGCACGGAGACCTGATCCCCGAGGCGCTGCGCGGCTGAGCCGCCACCCCTCCACGTCCCTGTCCTTCCCGGAGGCCCCATGGCCCGCGTCGTCGCCCTGACCGCCCCCCGCACGCTCGCGATCGAGGACCAGCCCGACCCACCGCTCGGCGCCCACGAGGTCCGCATCGCGACGCTGTACTCCGGCATCAGCGCCGGCACCGAGCTCGCCTCCTACCGGGGCACCAACCCGTACCTGCACAAGCGCTGGGACGCGGCGCAGCGGCTCTTCCGCGACGACGGCGCCCCATCGCTCGCCTACCCGGTGCGCTCGCTGGGCTACGAGGAGGTCGGCCGGGTCGTGGAGCGCGGCGCCGCCGTCGTCGCCCCCGCGATGGGCGACCTCGTCTACGGCACCTGGGGCCACCGGACGCACCACGTCGCCGACGCCGCCTGGGCAGCCGCTCGGCAGCTGCCGGACGGGCTCGACCCGCGCGCCGGCGTCTTCTCGCACATCGGCGCGGTGGCGCTGAACGGCGTCCACGACGCGCGCATCCGCATCGGCGACACCGTGGCGGTCTTCGGCCTGGGGGTCCCCGGGCAGATCGTCGCGCAACTCTGCACCCGCTCGGGCGCGCGCGTGATCGGCGTCGAGCCGACCGCGGCGCGCCGGCGCCTCGCGCTCGAGCTCGGGGCGGTCGAGGAGGCGCTCGACCCGGCCGCCGGCGGGGTCGCCGAGGCGATCCGCGAACGCACCGACGGCCGCGGCGCCGACGTGGCGATCGAGGTCTCGGGGGCCGCGGCGGCGCTCCACGAGG
>JAGXHO010000103.1 GCA_024636105.1 Trueperaceae bacterium
GAGCACACGATCGACTGGTTGCCGCACCCGCTGCCCGAGGAGGTCCTCGAGCCGTTCGCCGTCCTGCAGAGCAGCATGAACGACGCCCCGCGCGGAACGCTCGACGTCGGGGACCGCGTCTACACGGCGGCGTCGGTGCGCGGGAGCGAGGCGTACGCCGCCGCTCGCGGCGACGTGGCGTGGACGCTGCTCGCGCGCCGCCGTGGCGACGGCGCGTTCGCCGGCTTCACCGACCTCCAGTGGAACCCATCCAACCCGCGCGTCGCGCTGCAGGGCGACACCGCCGTCGCCCCCGAACACCGCGGCCACGCCCTGGGCAAGTGGCTCAAGGCGGCGATGCTCGAGCGACTCCACCGAGAGCACCCGGAGGTGCGCGTAGTGCGGACGGGAAACGCGGACACCAACGCGGCGATGCTCGCCATCAACGAGGCGCTCGGGTTCGCGGTCGCGCGCGAGGCGATCGTCTGGCAGGTGGCGACCGACGAGCTGGCGCGACGCCTGGAAGGGGCCGCTGCCATGCACCCCTGACGTTCCGTGCCGGACGGTCGCCCTGAACGACCACGGTGCAGCGTACGAAGGCTTGACGACTTCTCGGTACGGTGGGGCATCGACCTCGGCCGAGGGTGCGCGGTGTCGGGTGCCTGTGCGCCGTCCGGCTCATTCGGCGTACTCTGGAGGCGTCCGTCCGAACCGTCCGTGCCCGTCGGTCCCTCGCTCCTGAAGGGAGACGATATGTTCCGAACGTTCCGAAACCGCCCCTCGCGTGGAAGCCTATTCTTCATCGCCGCGCTCGCCGTGCTGCTCATCGCCGCATGCGGCCCGAGCCAACTCGAACAGGACCTGACCGCCGACAACGAGCGCCTGACCGCGCGTGTCGCCGAACTCGACGCGACCGTCGAGCGGTTGCAGTCCGAATCGAGCGCCGGTGCCGAGTCCCTGTCGACCGCCGAGGCCGAGATCGCGGCGGCGGCGGAGGCGTTGACGGCGGCAGAAGCTAAGGTCGAGACCACTCAGGCTGCCCTCGAGGCGGCCGAGGCCGAGATCGAGACGACTCAAGCCGCGTTGACCGAGGCCGAGGCCGAGGCCATGACCACGGCGGAGGCGTTGAGCGCCGCCGAGACCGAGCGCGCGTCGCTTCAGGAGCGCCTCGACGTCCGTGACGCCGAGCTCGAGGCCGCCATTCAAGAGCGCGATGCCACGCGAGCCGATTTCGATTCCGCCGTGGTCGGGCGCAACGCCGTTCGCGGTGTGCTCGAAGCCGCTGTCACCGAGATCGAAGGGCTGAAGGCCGCGCGCGACGCCGCCGCTGCCGAAGCGGCGGAGACCGCGGAGCGCGTGGCGGAGCTCGAAGCCCAACTCGCCGCGGCGGATGAGGCTCGAGACGCTGCGGCCCAAGCGCGCGACGCTGCCGTGGGCGAGCGCGATGCTGCGGTCGCCGAACGTGATGCTGCCGTGTCCGAGCGTGAGGCTGCGGTCGCCGAGCGTGATGCTGCCGTTTCAGAGCGTGATGCTGCCGTGTCCGAACGTGATGCTGCGGTGGCCGAGCGTGATGCTGCCGTTTCGGAGCGTGATGCTGCCGTGTCCGAACGCGATGCTGCGGTCGCCGAGCGCGATGCTGCGGTGGCCGATTTGGACGCTGCGGTCGCCGAGCGTGATGCTGCCGTTTCGGAGCGCGATGCTGCCGTTTCAGAGCGTGATGCTGCCGTGTCCGAACGTGATGCTGCGGTGGCCGATCTGGACGCTGCGGTCGCCGAACGTGATGCTGCCGTTTCCGAGCGCGATGCTGCCGTGACCGATCTCGAAGCGGCCGTCGCGGAGCGCGACGCGGTCGCTGCCGACCTCGACGCCGCGGTCACCGACCGCGACGCTGCGGTCGCCGAGGTCGCGGAACTGACCGCAGCGCGCGAGGAGCTCGTGGCCGATACGACGGCAGCGACCGAACGCACCACCGAACTCGAGGCACAGCTCGCCGCGGCCCTCGAGGCTCGGGCGGTCGCAGCTGCCGCTCAGGACGCCACTTCTGCACGCGTGGCGTCGCTCGAAGAGGAACTCTTGGCCAAGGACGCCGCGCTCGCGGACGCCGAGGCCCGGTCGCAGACGTTGGACGATGAGGTCGCCGAGGCGACCTCCACGATCGATTCGCTGCGCACCGAGGTCGAGGCCGCCGAGGCGGCACTGACCTCCGTGCGAGCCGAAGCCGCTGCAGCCGAATCGGCCGCGGCCGAACGCCTCGCCGCCGTCGAGGCCGACCTGGCCGCCGTGCGCGCTGCCCAGGCCGAAGTCGAAACGGCTTCGACCTCGCTGGAGGCCGACCTTGCGGCCGTCCGTGGAGAGCTCGACGCGGCCAACGCGCGCGAGCAAGAGCTCGTGGCCCAGGCGGCGAACGCCGAGACGACGCTCGACGCGCTGCGCGCCGAGATCGACGCCCGCTCTGCAGAGTTGACCCAGACCCGAGCCGCCGTGGAAGCGTCGACGACCGAGCTCGAAGCGGCCACCGAAGCTTGGGCGGAGGAGCGCACCACGTTGACCTCGAACCTCGAGGCGTCGATGGCGGAGCGCGAAGCCCTGGCGTCGGAGCGCGACGCGTTGGCCGAAGAGCGTGACGCCTTGGTCGCGGCGCGCGACGCCTTGGCCGCCGAGCGCGACGGATTGGCCGAAGAGGCCGAAGCCCTCGCCTCCGAGGTGGCCGAGACGGCTTTGGCGCGCGACGCCCTTGCGACGGATCTCGCGGCGCTCCAGACCGAGCGCGACGCGCTCGCCACGGACCTGGCGACGCTGCAGTCCGAGCGCGACGCGCTGACGACCGACGTGGGGGCACTTCGCACGGAACGCGACGCCCTGGCGACCGACCTTTCTTCGCTGGAAACGGAACGCGACGCCCTGGTCGCCGACGTCGCCGCGCTCGTCGTCGAACGCGAAGCCTTGACGCAGCGCCTCTCGACCGCGCAGGAGCGCGGGGAGCAGACGGCCGCGCAGCTCGAGACGACCGCCGACGCGCTCGGCGATGCCCAGGAGCGCGCGACCAGCCTCACCGACGAGCTCGGCGTGTTGCTCGTGGAGCAGGAGGGCCTCCAAGAGACGACCCAGGCCCAACGCGACGCGCTGCAAACGGTGCGTCAGGAGCTCGAGACCACCCAGAACGAGATCGCCCGCCTGACCGGTGCGCGCGGGATCTACACCGTGCAGCCCGGGGATTCGCTCTCGTCGATCGCGACGTTCTTCTACCGCAACGGCAACCGTTGGCCCGACATCATGCAGGCCAACGAGAACCTGATCGACGCGCCCGACCTGATCTTCTCCGGGATGGTGCTGATCGTCCCCGAGTGAGCAAACCGCGGGCGGTCCGACCGGACCGCAACGGGCGGCCCGATAGGACCGCCCGCCCCGTCACCGCAGCGCGTCCGCCAGAGCGGAAAGCAACGCCTCTTTGCGCTCGTACCCTGGCCGGAGGAACACGAACGCTCCGACCGACCAGTCTTGGACGGCGGCGATCTCCTGGCCGTCGTCCTCGAGCTTGAGGTGGGGGTACGCCCCGTACTCGACGTAGCAACCGAAGTCGGCGGCGACGCCCTCGAGGCGCGCGCAGCGGGCTTCGTCGAAGCGCACCGCGAACGGCAGCGCGAAGGCGGGCTTGCCGCACGAGCCACCGAGGCCGACCATCGGCAGGCCGGCGATCTCGGGTGCGGACTCCTTGGCGGCCGAGCGCGCCAGGAAGGCGGCGCGGTCGCGAACCTGGTCGCGCGGGGCGCGCAGGCCGGCGACGTACGCGCCGAGCGAGGGTGCATCCATCAGTGGTCTCCTCCGGTGGGGTGGGGGGCTGCGCCCCACGCCGCGATCCAGCCGCGTAGGGTTCCGATCTCCTCGGTCTGCACGCGGATCACGTCGCGCGCGAGGTCCGCGACCTCGGGCCGCACGCCGTCGAGCGCGAGGACCGCTTCGGCCATCCCTATCGCCATCGCGTGGTGGTGGATCATGTCCGAGGCGAAGGTGCGGTCGACCATGTCGGGCTCGAGGCCGTCGAGCGACTGCATCATCGGCACGTAGGCCGGGGCCGTCGCCGTCGGGTACCAGGCGGCGCGCCAGGCTTCGAGCTCCGCGATCTCGTCGGCTTGGGTGGCGATGATCGCCTCCGCGAGCGCCAGCACCTCGGCCCGCTCACCGCGCTCCAGCACGACCCGCGCCACGTCCACGGCCTCCTGGTGGTGGGGGATCATGCCGATCACGAAGTCGGACTCGCGCGACACCTGAACGTGGGCCGCCATCGGATCGGCTTGGGCCGCCCCCCGTCCGGGAAGGTCGATCGCGATGCTCGTCGCGACGAGCGCGGTGGCGATCGCCGCCGCCAGCAGGCTGCGACCGACCAGGTTGTCGAAGATGGATGGGGTGCCCGTCACGGCGCCACCGCCAACTGCGGCCGCTGCGCCTCGGGCGCGCGCCCGACGTCGGCCGCCATCGGCGGCGCGAAGCGCCGCAGGCGCAGCGCGTTGCTGAGCACGAAGACGCTCGAGAGCCCCATCGCGGCCGCCGCGACGATCGGCGACAGCAACACGCCGAATCCGGGGTAGAGCACGCCCGCGGCCACCGGGATGAGCACCGTGTTGTACGCGAACGCCCAGAAGAGGTTCTGCCGGATGTTCGTCAGCGTCGCCTTGGAGAGCGCGATCGCGTTGGGGACGTTGCGCAGGTCGCCCGACATCAGCACCACGTCGGCCGACTCGATCGCCACGTCGGTGCCGGTGCCGATCGCCAGGCCGACGTCGGCCTGCGCGAGCGCCGGCGCGTCGTTGATGCCATCACCCACGAAGGCGACCGTGCGGCCGTCGGCCTGCAGCGCCTTGACCGCCGCGGCCTTGCCGTCGGGCAGCACGTCGGCGAGCACGGTGTCGATGCCGAGGCGCGCGGCGATCGCGTTCGCGGTGCGGGCGCCGTCGCCCGTGACCATCGCGACCGTGCGGCCGAGCGCGTGCAGCGCGCGGATGGCGTCGGGGGTCGAGGGCTTGATCGGGTCCTCGACCGCCACGACCGCGGCGGTGACGCCGTCGATCGCGATGTACAGGGCGGTCTTGCCGTCGTCGGCGAGGCGCGCGGCATCGCCTGCGAGCGCGCCGGCGTCGATGCCGAGGCGCTCCAGGTAGCGCTCGGCGCCCACGTGCACCGTGTGGCCGTCGACCACGCCGGTGACCCCGAAGCCGGGAACGGCGTCGAAGCCGGTCGCGCCACCGACCGCGAGCCCGCGCTCACGCGCCGCTGCGACGATCGCGCCAGCCACGGGGTGCTCCGAGTTCGCTTCGACCGCCGCCGCGAGCGCGAGCGCCGCGGCCGTGTCGGCACCCGGCGCGCCGACGAGGTCGGTCAGTTCGGGCCGCCCCTTGGTGAGGGTGCCGGTCTTGTCGAGCGCGATCACGTCGGCCTGGCCGACGCTCTGCAGCGCGATGCCGTTGCGGAACAGCACGCCCATCTCGGCCGCCTTGCCGGTGCCGACCATGATCGAGGTGGGGGTCGCGAGGCCCATGGCGCATGGGCACGCGATGATGAGCACCGCGACGGTGTTCACGAGCGCGAAGGTGAGCGCCGGCTCGGGGCCGAACGCCAACCAGATGCCGAAGGTCACCGCGGCGACGCCGAGGACTGCCGGTACGAACCAGCGAACCACCTGATCGACGAGCGCTTGGATCGGGAGCTTCGAGCCCTGCGCTGCCTCGACCATCGCGACGATCTGCGCGAGCACGGTGTCGGCGCCGACCGCGCGGGCCTCGAAGCGGAGCGCGCCGGTGCCGTTGATGGTGCCGCCGGTGACGGCGTCGCCGGTCGCCTTAGCGACCGGGACGGGCTCACCGGTGATCATCGACTCGTCGACGTACGAGTTCCCGGCGACGACCACACCGTCGACCGGCAGACGCTCGCCGGGGCGCACGGCCACCACGTCGCCGCGGCGCACCGCGCCGACGTCGACCTCGAGTTCGACGCCGTCGCGCTCGACCCGCGCCGTGCGCGGTTGCAGCTTCATCAGCGAGCGGATGGCGTCGCCGGTGCGCCCCTTGGCGCGCGCCTCGAACCAGCGCCCGAGCAGGATCAGCGAGATGATGACGGCCGAGGCCTCGAAGTAGACGTGCACGGTCCCGGCGGGGAGCACCCAGGGGACGAAGGTCGCCACCACCGAGTAGCCGTACGCGGCACTGGTGCCGATCATCACGAGCGAGTTCATGTCCGGCGACAGGCGCCGCAGCGCGGGCCAACCCTTGGCGTAGAAGCGCGCCCCGGGCCCGAACTGGACCGCGGTGGCGAGCACGAACATCACGTAGTAGATGGTCTGCATGGGCACGAGGCCGTGGAGCCAGGCGCCGAACGGGGCGACCAGCATGGCGCCCATCTCCATGATGAAGATCGGGATCGTGAGCCCCGCAGCCAGCCCCAGCGCGCGCGTCAGGGACGCGTACTCGGCAGCGCGGCGCTCGCGTTCGGCGTCCGTGCGCGTCTGGGCGCCGGCCTCCTCGAGCACGTCGTAGCCGGCGTCGCGGATGGCGTCGATCAGCCGCTCGCGCGGCGCCACGTCGGGGAGGTAGCGGAGCGTGGCGCGCTCGGTGGCGAGGTTGACGTTCGCCGCCAGCACCCCGTCCACCTTGCCCAGCGCTCGCTCCACACGCGCGCTGCAGGCGGCGCAGGTCATGCCGGTGACGCTCAGTTCGGCTTCGGCGACCACCGGCTGGTAGCCGGCGTCCTCGATCGCCGCGAGCACCTGCACCGGGGTCAGCGCGGCGGGGTCGAAGCGGACCGTCGCCTGTTCGGTGGCGAGGTTGACGTTGGCCTCGGCGACGCCCTCGAGCTTGCCGAGGGCGCGCTCGACGCGCGCGCTGCACGAAGCGCACGTCATGCCGGCGACGCCGATGCGGAGGGTGGCGGGGTCCGCCGTCGTGTGGTGAGGGGACGTTGGTGAGGTACTCGACATGGCGACTCCTGCGATGGGGGAGGGTCCCGAGCGTACGGGCACGAACGACAGCTTACCCCACCGGGGGTGGGGTGGGTGTAACCCGACGTACGCTCCTGCGCCGACGGCACCGACCACGCTTCACGATCGGTACTTCAGCGCCTCCATGAGCTCGTTCACGACGTGCTCCGCGTCGCCACGCAGCGCCGCGGTGGCGACGTGGTCGCGGACGTGCGACCGCAGCACGGCCTCGTTCACCTTGCGCAACGCACCCTGAACGGCGCTGACCTGCTTGAGCACGTCGACGCAGTACACGTTCGGATCGTCGAGCATCCGGAGGACGCCTTCGACGTGGCCGCGCACGCTCTTGAGGCGCCGGGCTGCGTCGACGCGCACCGCCGGATCGAGGTGCAAGCAGTCGGGATGCCCGTGCGCCGCATCGGAGTGCGTCGTGTCGACGTGCGCCGACGCGACCCCGTCGCTCACGACGCCAGCGGGGTGGCCTGGTATCCCTCGTCCTGCACGGCCGCTATGAGGATCGCCGCATCGGCGTTCCCCGCGACGCGCGCGCGGCCCGCGGCGAGGTCGACTTCGGCGGTCTCGACGCCCGCGACGCGCTCGAGCGCCTTCTTCACGGCGGCGGTGCAGTGGCCGCAGGTCATTCCGTCGATCTTGAGTTCGGTCATGGCGGGCTCCTCCCGGAGGGTCTCGGGCTTGCTCAGATGGAGCATCGGCCCAAGGGGGGTGGGTGTTGGCTCCAAGCGTACACCTCCGGCGCCGGGACAGACGCCTCGCCTACAACATGACTCCTGGACGGGGCTCGCGTGGTGTTTCGGCGGAGGTGGGGTCGGGTACGGCGGGCGTCGAGCGAGACGTTGGTCGATCATCCACCCCCGGTGGGGTGGACATCGCGCCACGCGTGTGGATATCGTCGGCGGCCAAGGCGCGGGGCGACGGTTGGGCTGGGCGCGAGGTAGCGTGCAC
>JAGXHO010000104.1 GCA_024636105.1 Trueperaceae bacterium
CGGGTGGACGGTGCAGACGACGAAGCTCACCGACGCCTACGGCTTCGACGACCTCGACGACCGCCTCGGTTCGAGGGGCGATGCCTGGGTGCTGATCGGTGGCGTGGGGCCGGACGGCGGGTTGCAGCTGCACACCGTGGAGCAGCCGATCGCGCCGGAGGCTGGCTGGCGAGTCCTCACGTTCGCGCCGCCGGAGTGAGGTGCGCGCCGCGCCCGTGTCCCCGCGCTCAGAGGAGGCTTTCGAGCGTCGGGACCGGGTCCGGGTAGGGTGCGGAGCCCAGCGCGCGGCGCGCAGCCGCGACGTCGCGCGCCTCGCTCGCGGGGTGCCCGATGACGGCGGCGAGGATGCCTCTGGCGACGGACGGTCCGGCAGGCTCTACCTCGGCGAGTTGCTCCTCTGGATCACCAGTGCGTTCGACCTCGGGGAGGACGGTCCGTACCGGGAGGACGACATCGAGCTGGTGCGGCTCTCATCGCCCTGACGCCGTTCGCGGGTGGTGCGTGGGTGCGACGGTGCGCGGGGTTCGCGCGGGCGGCACCGTGCATCCCCACGCCTAACCCTTGAGCAGCGTCAGCAGCAAGATCGCTTCGCCCACCGCGGTGATGGGCTCGTACTCGCCCGGCGCCATGCGGAGCCAGCTCCCGGGACCGGCGACGACCTCGTCGCCGTTCAACACCAAGCGCACCTCGCCCGCGAGGACCTGGAGGATGAACGACTTGCTCGCGACCTGGTCGGAGAGTTCCTCCCCCGTGGCGCAGCCTAAGAGCGTCACCTTCACGTGGTCGTCGTGGTGCAGCAGCTCGCTGACGATCTCACCGGGCGGCACGGGCGAGAGGCGTTGGACGAGGTCGGCGTGGAACACGAACGGCGCGTCGTGCGGTGCTTGGGTCATGCGGCACTATGGCGCGGTGGGGCGCGATCGGCCGTGACGAGGCTCGCGACCTCGGTCGCGTCCGCCGGTCGCGCGACGGTCGGGCCCTGGATCAGAACGGCCAGACCACCAGGAGGAGCGGGACGCTGACCAGCACGATCAGCGCTTCGAGCGGTAGGCCCATCCGCCAGTAGTCGCCGAACCGGTAGTTGCCCGGTTCCAGGACCAAGGCGTTCGACTGGTGACCGATGGGCGTGAGGAAGGCGCACGACGCGCCGATCGCGACGGCCATCAGGAGCGGGTCGGCCGACACCTCGAGCCGCCCGGCCAGGTCGATCGCGAGCGGCGCCATGAGCACGGCGGTGGCGCTGTTGTTCACCACGTCCGAGAGCATCATCGTGACCACCATCAAGAGCACCAGCACCAGCGCCGGTCCGCTGCCGCCCGCGACCGCGAGGAGCCCGTCGGCGACCAACGCGGTCCCGCCGGTGGCCTCGAAGGCGGTGCCGATCGGGATCATCGCCCCGAGCAGCACGATGACGGGCCAGTCGATCGCGGCGTACGGTTCGTCGCGCTGCAGCACCCCGAACAGCGTCAGCACGACCGCCGTCCCGGCGAACGCGACTTGGACCGGCAGGAGTCCGGTCAGGACCGACACGATCGCGGCCGCGAACACGCCCGTCGACAGGAGCAGCCGCCGAGGTTTGGCGATGGCCACGTCGCGCCCGGCCAGCGGCAGCAAGCCGAACTCGCTGATCACGTCGGACACACGCTCCTTTGGTCCCTGCAGCATGAGCACGTCGCCCACCTTGAACTTCGCGTCCGCGATGCGCGCCTTGATCCGAGCGCCGTGGCGCGCGATCGCCAGCAGGTTGACGCCGTGCGTCACCCGCAGGCGCAGCGCCGCGGCGGAGCGCCCCTTCAAGCGCGACCCGGGCGGGACGATGAGCTCGGAGAGGACCACGTCGTCGTTCGCCACCGCCGCGCGGTCGAGGTCCTTCTCCTCCTCGAGGACGAGGTCGGACGACGAGACGAGCTCCTTGATGGCGCCGGGCTCGCCTTCGACCACGAGGACATCGCGGGCGGCGACGGTCTCGTGGGCGCGCGGGACGAGCCGCGTCGTCTCGTCACGGACCAGCCCCACGACCACGGCCGCGCCGTCCGTGAGGGCCTCGACCTGCGCCACGGTGGCGCCGGCGAGGGTGCTCTCGTCGGGCACACGGAGCTCGGTGACGTACTCACCGAGGTCGAACAGCTTCTCCGGGTCGGGCGCCGTCGCGCGGTCTCGTGGCAACAGCCGCCACCCGATCAGCGTCACGAAGGCCACGCCGATCAGCGCGACGGCGCCCCCGACCGGCGCGAAGGCGAACAGGCCGAAGGGCTCGCCGAGCTCCCGAGCGCGGATGCTCGAGATGATGAGGTTCGGCGGGGTGCCGATGAGCGTGGTCATCCCGCCGAGGATCGACCCGAACGCGAGCGGCATGAGCGCCATCGACGGTGGGTAGCCGTCGCGGTACGCCTGGCGCAACGCCACCGGCAGCATGAGGGCCAGCGCTCCGACGTTGTTCATGAACGCCGACAGCACGGCGACGATCGCCGTCTGCACGACGAGTTGCGCCATGGGTCTGCCCTTGAGCGGACCCAGCGTCCGCACGATCAAGTCGACGAGCCCGGCGCGCTGGAGCGCACGGCTGATCACCAGCACCGCCGCGACCGTGATCACCGCCGGATCGGCGAACCCTTCGAAGGCCCGGTCCATCGGCAAGGTGCCCGTGGCGAGGACGGCGAGGAGGGCCAGCATGGCGACGAGGTCGTAGCGCCACCGCCCCCACACGAACGCCACGAGGGTCGCCGCGAGGACGCCGAACACGAGCGCCTGATCGAGGGTCACGGGGCGCGGGCGGCGGAGCGAAGCGAGAACGTCATGCGTCGAGTCTAGCCAGCGTCGTTGGGTGCCGGCGGAGCAGGTGCGTCGCAGAACCCCAGTTCGACGTCGTCGCCGCCGACCGGGCGCGCGCGCTCGCCCCAGGGAACGTGGCCCTGGGAGCGGACGGCCTGATGCTCGAGGGTCCGAGGTGGGCACCCGTACCCACGCCGGCCGGTTGCGCGACCTAAGCTAAGCGGACGCCCCGACCTGCACCGCGACGAGGGTGCAATCGGTTCCGCGCGCCACGGTGGGGTGTCGCCGGCAGGTGCCTGCGACGGACCAGGCGCGGCCGAGCGCGATCCCGGCGCCCTTCCCAGACGCGATGGTCTGCGCGCTGTTCGTCCCAAAGGACGACGGCGAGAGAGAGGTTCATGGTTTCCCGCGCCCCGCTGAGTCGAACGCTGCGCGCCGCCGCGCCCCCTTGGAACGACAAGGCGCCGGTCCGGCACGAGTTGTTCGGCCCGGATCGTCTCGAACAGCACGCCGTCAGCCTCGCGACGGCGCAACGCGTCGCCGAGCAACCGCGGCCCGTGCGCCCGCTGCGCGCCCGGCTCGACGACGACGCGGCGGCGCTGCTCGCGGAGTACCGAGCCAGCGCGAGCGAGGTGGCGCGTGGCCACGGCGTGGTGCCGGCGGGCGAATGGCTGCTCGACAACTTCCACGTCGTCGAGGCCCAGGTGCGCGAGGTCCGCGACGCGCTGCCCCCCAGCTTCTACCGGCAACTCCCGAAGCTCGCCGACGGCCCGTTCGCTGGGTACCCGAGGGTGCTCGGCCTCACGTGGGCTTACGTGGCGCACACCGACAGCAACCTCTCGCCGGCGCAACTGCGCCGCTTCATCGCCGCGTACCAGCGGGTGCAGCCGCTCACGATCGGCGAGTTGTGGGCCGTCGCGATCACCCTCCGGTTCGTCCTGATCGAGAACCTGAGGCGGCTCACGGACGAGATCGCCGAGGACCGCGCCGCGTACGCTGCCGCCGACGCGTTGGCCGATCGGATCCTCCAGGAGGGGGCGAGCCGGTCGTGGCGCGATTCGGACCTGACCCCGCGCTCCGACGGCGCGTGGCGCTTCGCCTTCGCCGCCCAACTCGCCAAGCGGCTTCGCGACCAGGACCCGACGACCACGCCGGCGCTCGGCTGGCTCGAAGAGCGGCTGGTCCGCGAGGGCACGTCGATCGACGGGGTGCTCGCCTTCACCCAGCAGCGGCTCGGCGCCTCGAACGTCACGATGCGCAACGTCATCACGAGCATGCGCCTCATGTCGGCCATCGACTGGGCGGAGCTGTTCGAGGACGTCAGCCTCGTGGACGAACGGCTGCGCGCACGCAGTTCGTTCGCGCTCATGGACTTCGCGACCCGCGACCTCTACCGGCGCGCGATCGAAGAGCTGGCGCGAGGGTCGAGCCACTCGGAGCTCGAGGTGACCGGCCGGGTGCTCGAGGCGGCCCTCGACGCCGCCGCCGCCGAGCCCGAGCACGCGGCGCGCGTCGGCGACCCCGGGTACCACCTCATCGGGGACGGACGGATCGCGTTCGAGCGCGCGCTGGACGCCCGTGCACCGGTGGGGACGCGGGTCCGGCGCTTCGTCGGGCGGCTGGGGCTTCGTGGGTACGTCGGCGCGATCGCGCTGACGACGGCGCTGCTGCTCGGGGTGCTCGTGGCGGCCTTGAGCTCGACCGGCGTGAGCGTAGCGTGGCGGGCGTGGCTCGCGGTGGTGATGGTGCTGCCGCTGAGCGAGATCGCGACCGCGCTCGTGCACCGGTTGATCACCCGCCGGCTGGGGACGAAGGCGTTGCCGGCCCTCGACCTCAGCGAGGGCGTGCCGCGCGCTTGGCGCACGCTCGTGGTGGTGCCCACGATCCTGACCAGCGAGGAGGACCTCGCGGAGCAGATCGAGCGGCTCGAAGTCCACTACCTGACCGCCCTGGACGGCGACCTCACCTTCGCGATCCTGTCGGATGGCGCCGACGCCGACGCCGAGGTCCTCGCGGGCGACGACGCGCTGCTCGCCACGGCCGTCGACGCGATCGCCGCCTTGAACCGCCGCCACCCGCCCGGACCCGCGGGACCTCGGTTCCTCCTGCTGCATCGACGCCGGATCTTCGACGCTGGCCAAGGCGTCTGGATGGGGTGGGAGCGGAAGCGCGGGAAGCTGCGCGAGCTCAACCGCTTGCTGCGCGGCGCCCGCGACACCACCTTCTTGCCCCTCGGCGGCCGGCCGCCCACCGTGCCGGAGGACGTGCGCTTCGTCGTGACGCTCGACGCCGACACGCGGTTGCCGCGCGGCGCCACCCAGAAGCTGGTCGGCAAGATGGCGCACCCGCTCAATCGGCCGGTGCTCGACCCCGCGTCCCAGCGCGTGGTGCACGGGTACGGGATCCTGCAGCCGAGGGTGACGTCGTCGCTGCCCGCGCTCGGCGCGGGCTCCGTGTTCGAGCGCGTGTTCGGCGGCCCCAGCGGCATCGATCCCTACGCGTCCGCCGTCTCCGACGTTTACCAAGACCTGTTCGGGGAGGGTTCGTTCACCGGGAAGGGCATCTACGATGTCGACGCCTTCGAGGCGGCGCTCGCCGGGCGCATCCCGGACGGCACGATGCTCAGCCACGACCTGTTCGAAGGGGTGTTCGCGCGCGCCGGCCTGGCGAGCGACATCGAGGTGGTCGAGGCGACACCGTCGCGGTACGACGTCGCCGTCAAGCGCCAACACCGCTGGACGCGCGGCGACTGGCAGTTGCTCCCGTGGCTGTTCGGGTCGCGATCGGGGCGCCCGCCCGTGCCCGCGCTCGGGCGCTGGAAGATGGTGGACAACCTGCGGCGCTCCATGCTGGCACCGGCGGCGCTCGTCGCCCTGGTCTCCTCGTGGCTGCTCCCCCCGGCCGGCAGCGCCGTCGGCGTCGCGTTCGTGCTGGGCGCGCTCGTCGTGCCGGCGTTCCTGCCGGCGTTCTACGCCGTGGTCCCGCGGCGCAGCGGCGTGTTGGTCCGCAACCACCTCGCCACCTTGCGCGCGGGACTCGTTCGGTCCAGCGCGCAGGCGCTGCTAGCGATCGCGTTCCTGCCCGACACGGCGTGGTCGATGGGCGACGCGGTGGTGCGGACGCTCGTCCGTTTGTACGGCACCCGCCGCCATCTGCTGGAGTGGACGACGGCGGCGTGGCATGCGCGCACGCCCCACCTCGGGGTGGGGGGCTCCTACCGGACGATGGCGGGGAGCACCCTCCTCGCGGTGGGCGCGGCCGCCACCGTGGTGCCGCTCACACCGGCGCCGCTGCTCCTGGTCGTCCCGTTCGCGGTGCTCTGGGCCGCCGCGCCGGCGATCGCCGCATGGATCAGCCGCTCGCCGAGCGCGGCCCGGTCGCGCACCCTCACCGCGTCCGACGCGCGCGCGCTCCGCCTCGTCGCGCGGCGCACGTGGCGGTTCTTCGAGACGTTCGTGACCGCCGACGAACGCCATCTGCCGCCAGACAACTTCCAGGAGGACCCCAACCCGGTCGTGGCGCGGCGCACGTCGCCGACGAACATCGGCCTCTACCTGCTGTCGGCCGTGGCGGCACGCGACTTCGGTTGGTCGGGCACGGGAGGGACCGTGGCGCGGCTCGAGGCGACCCTGGCGTCGGTGGCCGACCTGGAGCACTTCCGCGGCCACCTGTTCAACTGGTACGCGACCGAGGACGGCCGTGTGCTGGAGCCGCGCTACGTCTCCTCGGTCGACAGCGGGAACCTCGCCGGCCACCTCGTCGTCGTCGCCAACGCCTGCGCGTCCTGGGCGGACGCATGGCGCGCGCCCGAGGCCCGACGAGGGATGCTGGACGCGCTGCACCTCGTCCGCGAAGCGTCGGTCGACGTCGGCTCCGCGCCTGCGGGCGCCGGCGCCGCGGCGAAGGGACGCGCGGACGCGCTCGACGCCCTCGAAGCCGCACTCTCGGCGCCCGAGACGCCGTGGTCGGACCTCGGTCCGCTCGTGGCTGCGGTCGTCGGCCGGGCCCCCGACGCGACCGCGTCGGATCCCGACGGCGGCGAGCGCGCGTACTGGGTCGGTGCGCTGCGACGCACGTGGCTCGGCCACGACGAGGACGCGCGCCTCGACGCCGCCGGGCACGAAGCGTTGGGCGCTCGACTGCGCGCCGTCGCGGCCACCGCGCGGTCGATGGCGCTGGCGATGGACTTCTCGTTCCTCCTCGACCCGGAGCGTGGCCTGCTGTCCATCGGGTACTCCGTCGACGAGCAGAGCCTCGACCGCAGCTGCTACGACCTGTTGGCCTCGGAGGCGCGCCTCGCGAGCCTCTTCGCGATCGCCAAGGGCGACGCCGAGACCATCCACTGGTTCCGGTTGGGCCGGGCGGCAACGCCCGTCGGAAGCGGCTCGGTGCTGCTCTCCTGGTCGGGCTCGATGTTCGAGTACCTGATGCCGTACCTCGTCATGGAGGCGCCGATCGGCAGCTTGCTCGACCAATCGCAGCGCCACGCCGTGCGGCGCCAGCGAGCGTACGGCGAACGCCTCGACGTGCCTTGGGGGGTGTCGGAGTCGGCGTACGCCGCACGCGACCACGAGTTCACGTACCAGTACGCGAACTTCGGCGTCCCCGAGCTGGGGCTCAAGCGCGGCCTGGCCGAGAGCCTCGTGGTCGCCCCGTACGCGACCGGCTTGGCCACGATGGTCGACCCGCTGCACGCCCGCCAGAACTTCGCGCGCCTGCGCGAGTTGGGTGCGCTGGGCCGCTACGGGTACTACGAGGCGTTGGACTACACCGGGACCCGCGTGCCGGTGGGCGAACCGTTCACCCTGGTGCGCGCGTACATGGCCCACCACCAGGGCATGACCGTCGTCGCGATCGCGAACGCGCTCGACGCCGGACGGATGCGCGCTCGGTTCCACCGCGAGCCGATCGTCCAGGCGGCCGAGCTGCTGCTGCAAGAGCGCGTGCCCCAGGACGTCGTCGCGGTCACCCCGCGCGTGGACGCGGTCCCGGAGTCGCCGACCGAGCGGCGCGCCAGCACGTCGACGCTGCGCCGCCTGCACCCGGTACCCACCGACGAGCCGGTCACGCACCTGCTGTCCAACGGGCGCTACGCGGTCATGCTGACCGCCACCGGCGCCGGCTACAGCCGCTGGCACGACCTCGCGGTCACGCGCTGGCGCGCGGACGCGACGCGCGACGACGGCGGCACGTTCGTGTTCCTGCGCGACACCGAGAGCGGCGACGTCTGGTCGGCCGGGATCGAACCGATCGGTCGAGGGGGAGAGGAAGACGTCGTGGAGTTCGGCGAGGACCACGCCGAGTTCATCCGGCGCCATGGCGACTTGACCACGACGATGGACGTGCTGATCTCGGGCGAGGACGACGCCGAGGTGCGGCGGGTCTCGCTCGCCAACGCAAGCCGCCGCGAGCGGGTGATCGACGTGACCTCGTACGCGGAGCTGGTCCTGACGTCGGCGGCCGTCGACGCCGCGCATCCGGCGTTCGCGAAGATGTTCGTCCAGACCGAGTACCTCCCTGAGGTCGACGCGCTGATCGCGACGCGTCGCCGCCGCTCCCCAGAGGAGTCGGAGGTGTGGGCCGCCCATCTGGCGGTGGTCGAGGGCGAGGCCGTGGGGCCGACCCAATACGAGACCGACCGCGCGAACTTCCGCGGGCGCAGCCGGTCGATCGGCGCGGCCGCGGCGGTCGTCGACGCGCGGGTGCTCTCGAACACGGTCGGGACCGTGCTCGACCCGGTCTTCGCGCTGCGCCGGCGCGTGCGGGTGCCGCCCGGCGAAGTCGTGCGCGTCGCCTTCTGGACGGTGGTGGCGGGGTCGCGCGGCGCCTTGATGGACGCGATCGACAAACATCGCGACCGCAGCGCGTACGACCGCGCCAAGACGCTCGCCTGGACGCAGGCCCAGGTGCAGCTCCGGTTCTTGGGGGTCACCACCGAGGAGGCGGCCGAGTTCCAGCGGCTCGCCACGCCGCTGCTCACCGCCGACGCCCGCTTCCGGGCACCCGCCGGCGCGATCGCCGCCGGCGCGGGTCCGCAGTCGGGCCTATGGCCGCACTCGATCTCGGGCGACTTGCCCATCGTGCTCCTGCGCATCGACGACGTCGCCGACATGGAGCAAGTGCGCCAACTGCTGCGCGCCCACGAGTACTGGCGCCTGAAGCGCTTGGCCGTCGACCTGGTCATCGTCAACGAGCACGCATCGTCGTACCTGCAGGACCTGCAGGTGGCGCTCGAGACCGCGGTGCGCTCCAGCCAGTCGCGACCTCGGTTCGGCGACCTGCCGGCGCAGGGGTCGGTCTACGTGCTGCGCGCCGACCTGATGACGCCCGAGGCGCGCGCGCTGCTGCGGTCGGTCGCGCGCGTCGCGCTCATCGCCCAGCGCGGCCCGATCGCCAGTCAGCTCGCGCGCCTGCCGGCGCCGGTGGTGACCGCCCCAGTGCGTCGACGGCGGCCGCGCACGCCGACCC
>JAGXHO010000105.1 GCA_024636105.1 Trueperaceae bacterium
GTCCGGAGGCACGGCGGCGACCACGACCCGCGTGGGCAGCGCGCTGATCGTGACGTTGCCGCGCGAACTCGACGACGACGCCCTGACCGCGCTGCGGGGTCGCACGCTCGAGCAGGTCCGGTCCGCGGGCGTGCGCGCGGTGGTGTTCGAAGCTTCGGGCCTCGACGTCGTCGACGCCGAGGAGTTCGGCGCGCTCGCCGCCGTCGCGCGCGCCTCCGCCTGGCTGGGGGTCCGCCCGATGCTGGTCGGGCTGTCGGCTGGCCTGGTGCGCTACCTGGTGGACGCGGAGCTGGACACGAGCGCGTTCGAGCCGTTCGGGACGCTCGACGACGCGCTCGCGGCGCTCGCCGACGACGACGGTCCCGAGCCGGCCGCGGAGTGGGGCGCATGATCGCCGTCCGCGCGGAGCGGTTCGAGATCGCGTGCCCACTCGACCTGCAGCTCGCGGTCCTGCGCAGCCAGCGATCGGCCCTGCTGCGCGGCGCGTCGGACCTCGAGCGCTCGGTGGTGGCGACGATCGTGAGCGAGCTCGGTTCGAACATGCTCAAGTACGCCGAGCGCGGCACGCTGGAGCTCGAACGGCTGGGGACGGGCGACGGGCCGGGGGTCCAGGTCACCGCTCGCGACGCCGGCCCGGGCATCGCCGACGTCGCGCTGGCGCTCACCGACCACTACAGCAGCGGCCGCACGCTCGGCCTCGGGCTCCCTGGCGTGCGGCGGATGGCCGACGAGCTCGAGATCCTCCCCACCCCCGGTGGCGGCGCGACCGTCCATGTGCGCAAGCGCTGGCTGAGAACGACGCCCCCGTCGCACGAGAGCGACCACGACCTGCCCGAACCGCCGCTCACGGGCGCCGGCGCCGGCTGGTCGGCGGGCGCGGTGCTGCGCCCGCGCTCCGGCCAACGCCTGGGCGGCGACCACGTGGTGATCGTCGACCGCGGCGATCGCGTGCTGATCGGCATCTTCGACGCCAGCGGACACGGACCGGCGGCGCACGCGCTCGCCCGCGGCCTCGTGCGGCACGTGCGCGAGCGCTTCGCCGCCGCGACCGCGCCCGACGACGTCGCCGCCCTCGCGTACGAACTCCACGAGCGGTGCGTGGGCACCATCGGCGCCGCCGTCGGCCTCGCGGTGCTCGACCCCGAGCGCGACGCCTTCCGGTACCTGGCGGTGGGCAACGTGCGCGCCGCGGTCGTCGGGGCGAAGCGCTTCGTCGGGGTGTCGCGCGACGGCGTGCTCGGCCACCGCTGGCCCACCCCGTTCGTGCAACGCGCACCGCTCCATCCGGGCGATCTGGTCCTCCTGTGGACCGACGGGCTCCCGAGCACGTTGGTCGCTTCGCTGACGAAGGCCGCACGCCCAAGCGCCGTCGGCGCGGTCGCCCCCGCCGCCCTGGCCGAACGCTTGGTCGCAGCGCACGCCAAACCGCTCGACGACGCCGCGTGCCTGGTGGCGCGGTGGCGGCCGTGAGCACCGATCGCCCGGCCGTTCGGCTCGGGGTCCTGACGCTGGCCCAGGACGGTCGCGTTCAGGTTCGGGGGAAGGCGTTCGACGTCGTGTCGGCGCTCGGCGCGGGCCGCGACCTCGCGGCGCGGGTGGCCGGCGAGGTCTCCGACGCCGCGCGCTGGCTGGAGCGGTGCGCCCATGGGAGCCGGATCGACGTGGTGCTCGAGCGGCCCGCGGCCGGTCCGGAGATCGCGTTCGCCTTCGCGTGGGACGCGCACGACGCCGATCCCGACGCGCGCGCGCCGAGGGCGCTCGGGCCGGCCCCTGCTGCGGGGCCCGGCGATCGCCGCGCGAGCTACGCGCTGCGCGTGCCGGAAGTCGCGATCGACGCCGTGGAGCGGGCGCGGGCGCTCCTCGAAGCGCACTCGCGCGAGGAGCTCTTCGCCCGCCTCGAAGCGAGCAACGACGCACTGCGCCGCACGACCGACCAGGCGCGCGAGGCCGGCGAGGCCAAAGCGCGCTTCCTCGCGAACATGAGCCACGAGATCCGCACCCCCATGAACGCGATCCTGGGCATGAACCGGCGCGCGCTCGCGACCGACCTCACGGGCGAGCAGCGCGACTACCTGCAGAAGATCGAGGCGTCGTCGCGCCATCTGCTGGCGATCATCGACGACGTGCTCGACTACTCCAAGCTCGAGGCCGGCAAGCTCGCGCTCGAGCCCGAGGCGCTGTCGGTGGCCGACGTGCTGGACGACGTCGCCACGCTTGTCGGGGGCGCGTGCGCGGCCAAGGGGTTGCGGTTGACGCTCGACGTCGCCGGCGACGTGCCCGACGTGCTCGAGGGCGACGCGCTGCGGTTGCGGCAGGTGCTCGTGAACCTGGCGAGCAATGCGGTGAAGTTCACCGAGTCCGGCGAGGTCGCGATCTCGGTGCGGCGCCGCGCCGCGCCGGCCGACGTCGTCGAGCTGCGCTTCGCGGTGCGCGACACCGGCATCGGCCTCACGACCGACCAGCGGCGTGGCCTCTTCTCGAGCTTCACGCAGGCCGACGCGACCATCACTCGCCGCTTCGGGGGCACCGGCCTGGGGTTGGCGATCAGCAAGAGCCTGGTGCAGCTGATGAAGGGCGAGATCGGCGTCGACAGCCGACCGGGCGCCGGGTCGACCTTCTGGTTCACGGCGCGCTTCGGGCGCCTCGACCAAGCGACGGTGCCGGCGGAGCGGCAGCGGGCGCCGGGGCGCGCGGCGCCGGCGGCCGCGCCCGCCTTCGATCCGGTGTCGAAGGTGCTGGTGGTCGAGGACAACGCCCTCAACCAGGAGGTGGCCGTCGCGCTGCTCCACGAGGTGGGGTTGGCGCCGGACGTGGTGGGCGACGGGCGCCAGGCGCTCGAAGCGCTCCGCCGCCAGCGTTACGCACTGGTCCTGATGGACATCCAGATGCCGGTGATGGACGGGGTCAGCGCCACCCGCGAACTGCGCCGCGACCCCGCGCTGCGCGCGGTGCCGGTCGTCGCGATGACGGCCAACGCGCTGCCGGGCGACCGCGAGGCCTACCTCGCGGCCGGCATGGACGACGTGGTCACCAAACCGATCGAACCCGCGGACCTGTGGCGCGCGTTGCAGGCGTGGTTGCCGGAGCGCGACGACGATGCTCGACCCGCATCGCTCGACGTCGGGTCGAGCGAAGCGCGCCCGGGGGCCGCCGCCGCCGAGGCGCTCCTCCCGCGCCACGTCGCGGGCCTCGACGTCGACCGCGGCCTGCGCTTCACGCGCGGGCGCGCCGACCTCTACCTCGACTTCCTCCGGCGCTTCCTCGACGACCAGCGCGGGGTGCCGGCGCGCATCGCCGAGGCCCTCGCCGAGGGCGAGGCGGCTGCCGCCGGACGCGCCGCGCACACGCTGCGAGGCTTGGCCGCGTGCTTGGGCGCCGGCCCGCTCGCCGACGCAGCCGAGGGGCTCGAGAGCGCGCTCCGCACGGGCGCCACGGCGCAGGCGGTCGCCGACGCCGCCGACGTCGTGGCCGACGAGCACCAAGCCCTGTTCGCCGCGCTCGAACCGCTCCGGGCGCAACGCGCCGGCTGACCCGGGCAGCACGGGCCGTATGGTGGCGGACGAGACCCACGATTCCCCCCGACTCCTGGAAGGAGCCAACCATGAGCGTCCAGCACCGCCGCCTCGGCAAGCACGGCGTCCTCGTCAGCAACCTCTGCCTCGGCACCATGAACTTCGGTTGGCAGACCGGTCGCGACGAGTCGTTCGCGATCATGGACCGAGCCCTCGAGCTCGGCATCAACTTCTTCGACACCGCCGACGTCTACGGCGGGCCCGAGCAGCGCGGCCTCACCGAGTCCCTCGTGGGCGAGTGGCTCGCCCAGGGCGACGGCCGCCGCGACGCGGTGGTGCTCGCCACCAAGGTCTACAACCCGACCGAGGCCGGTCGCCGCCCAGAGCCCAACAGCGACGGGCGCAGCCTCTCGGCCTACAAGATCCGGAAGCACGCCGAGGGGAGCCTCCGGCGCCTCCAGACCGACCACATCGACCTCTACCAGATGCACCACGTCGACCGCGAGACCCCGTGGGACGAGATCTGGCAGGCGTTCGACGCGCTGGTGCAGCAGGGCAAGGTCGTCTACGTGGGGTCGTCGAACTTCGCCGGCTGGGACATCGCCACGGCGTGCCAGGAGGCCGATCGCCGCGGCCGCATGGGGCTCGCCAGCGAGCAGAGCATCTACCACCTCGACAACCGCATGGTCGAGCTCGAGGTGATCCCCGCCTGCCGCCACTACGGGTTGGGCCTCATCCCCTGGAGCCCGTTGGGCGGCGGTCTGCTCGGCGGCGTCCTCGGCAAGCTCGAGTCGGGCCGGCGCGTGTCGGAAGCCATGCAGAAGCGCATCGAAGCCAAGCGGCCGCAGCTCGAGCGCTACGAGGCGCTGTGCCGCGAGATGGGCGAAGAGCCGGCCACCGTGGCGCTCGCTTGGTTGCTCCACCAGCCGGTCGTCACCGCACCGATCATCGGTCCGCGCACCCTCGAGCAGCTCGAAAGCGCGGTCCGGGCGACGGCCGTGACCCTCGACGACGACGCGCTCGCACAGCTCGACGCGATCTTCCCGGGTCCGGGCGGTGAGGCGCCGAAGGCCTACGCCTGGTAACGACTCGAGGCCACGCCCTCATATCCGAGCGCCACGGGGGACATTCCCTCGTGGCGCTCGGGTCGTTCGGTGGGGCAACCTAAGGGGTGACTCCCTGCCGGAGGACCCCGCCGCATGCCTAGGAACACGGTCGACCTCTTGTTGCTCCACGCGCCCAGCGTGTACGACTTCCGCGACAAGTCCATCCTGTATGGACCCGTGAGCGACATGGTGCCGTCGTCGGTGATGTTCGAGCTCTACCCCATCGGTTTCCTGACCATGGCCGGGTACCTCGAGGAGCGCGGCATGCGGGTGCGCATCGCGAACTTGGCGCTGCGCATGCTCCAGGACAAGCGCTTCGACGTGCCGCGCTTCCTCGCGAAGCAGCGGCCGCGGTTGATCGGCATCGACCTCCATTGGATGCCGCACTGCCACGGGGCGATCGAGGTGGCGCGCATCGCCAAGCAGGTGCATCCGGACGTGCCGGTGATCCTGGGCGGCCTGTCGTCGACGTACTTCCACGAGGACCTGATGCGCACGTACCCCGAGATCGACTTCGTGCTGCGCGGCGACAGCACCGAACCGCCGCTCCACCAGCTCCTGCAGGCGCTCGAGACGGGCTCGTCGCTGGGCGCCATCCCCAACCTCACGTGGCGCGACGCCGACGGCAACGTCCGCGTGAACCCGCTCACCTACGTCCCCGAGTCGCTCGACTACGTCGACGTGCGGCCGGAGCTGCTGATCCAGATGGCGATGCGGCACCGCGACCTGGCGAGCGTGCTGCCCTTCCACGGCTGGCTCCGCCATCCGACCACCATGGTCCTGCCGCTCAAGGGTTGCGCCTATGAGTGCGTGACCTGCGGCAGCTCGGCGACCACGTGCAGCCACCTGACCAAGCGCACCAAGCCGGTGTACCGCAGCCCTGAGAGCCTGGCCAAGAACCTCGCCGCGATCAGTCGGCTGTCGCGCGGCACCATCGTCATCCCCGGCGACCTGCTGCAGGGGGGACGCGCGTACGCGACCGCGGTGATCGACGCGATCGCCGCCAAGGGGGTCAAGAACGACGTCATGTTCGAGTTCTTCGACGTCCCGCCCATCGCGTTCCTGCGCCACATCGACGCCAAGCTCCCCACCTGGAGCTTCGAGGTGAGCCCGGAGAGCCACGACCGCACCGTCCGGCACGCGATGGAAGGCCAGGCGGGCTACGAGAACGCGGAGATGGAGAAGCTGCTGCACGAGGCGCTGAAGCTGCGCTGCACGCGCATCGACGTCTTCTACATGATCGGGCTCCAGCACCAGACGTACGCCTCGGTCATGGCCACGATCGACTACTGCGAGCACCTGTTCTCGTTCGGCGACAAGCGCCTCCAGGCCTTCATCTCGCCGATGGGGCCGTTCCTGGACCCCGGCAGCCAGATCTTCGAGCACCCGGAGCGCTTCGGGTACACCAAGCTCGCGCACACCGTCGAGGAGCACCGGCAGCTGCTGGTGCAGCCGAGCTGGGAGCACATCCTCAACTACGAGACGCAGTGGATGACGCGCGCGCAGCTCGTCGACGCCACGTACGACGCCGCCGAGCGCCTGAACGAGCTCAAGCGCCGCTACGGGTACCTCTCGGAGAAGCGCGCCGACGCGGTCGCGGCCGGGATCGCGGGGGCTCGAGCGCTGCGTGTGCGCCTCAACGCCGCGCTCGCCGTCGGCGCCGACCTCTCCGCCGACCCCGCCCTGCGCGGTGAGATCGCGCGCTTCAACGAGTCGACGGTGAGCGACAAGCAAGAGCTGTTCTGGCAGCGCCACCTGTTCAGCTTCGACCTGGGGGCGATCGCCAAGACGGCGCTGGGGTTCTTGCGGGGCTGACGGGCGCGCCGGCGATCGCGATCGTCGCCCCCAGCGCGATCGGCGTGCGCGCCCAAGCGAGGCCGGCGCCGCGGGCGATCCCATGGGCCGCGATCGCGAACAGCGGCAGCGCGGTCCAGTGCCAGGCGAGCGCGGGGACGCTGAGTGCGTACAGCAGCGATCCCTCCCCGATCGCGCGACCGAGGCCGATGCGCAGGTTCTCGTACCAGAGTGGCGCCGCCGCGATGACGGACCAAGCGAACGCCCCAGCGCCAGATCGCCGCGGGTACGACTGCGGACACGACGTACAGGGCACTGACCACGACCGCCAGGCTACCGAAACCGGTCCGGCACGGCGACCGCGCGATCCGAGGCACCCACGACGGTCCTCGTACATGATGGAGGCCGGGACTGCTGGCGAAGGAGGCGATCGATCATGGCCGACGACCTCAGGACGACCCGACGGCCAACCGGTGCGGGGCGCCCGGCGCGCAGCCGGCGCTTCGGGCGCGCCGTACTGCCGTTCCTGGCGGCCGCGCTCGTCGCGCTCGTGGCGCTTCAGGTCGCGATCGAGCGCGAGGTGACCACCGCGGTCGAGATCAGAGGACCCGACGGGCGTGCGGGGACCGCCCTGGTGCTCTACCACCCAGGGCTCAGTGCACTCCAGGAACAGCTGACCGACGCCTACGCCGACGGCCTCGTCGAGGCCGATTGGCGCGTCGAACGCTCGACGACGAGCGCGGCCGCACCCGTAGACCTGACCGATTACGACCTGCTGGTGCTGGGCGTGCACACGTACTGGTGGGCGCCCGACGGTCCCACGCGCCGGTACCTCGATCGCGTCGAGGACCTCGACGGGCTCCCGGTCGTCGCGCTGGTCAGCGCACTCGGTGCGGCCGATCGCGCGCTCCGGGTCACCAACGCGCGGATCGACGCCGCCGGCGGCACCCCGCGGGCGGTGCTGCCGTTCTACGTACTGCGGCCGAACGACGAGAACGATCCGCGAACCAACGACCAGGTGGCGCTCGACGCCGCGTACCAGGCCGGGCTCGCGGCCACTCGGTGACGCTCCGGCACGCTGCCGACGCGCTCACGGCGTCGAGAGTGCTGCTGGCGCCCGTGCTGGCGGTCGCGCTGCTGCGCGGCGCGACGGGCATCGCGGTGGCCGCCCTCGCCTGGGCGATCGCAAGCGACGCGCTCGACGGCCCGCTCGCCCGCCGGGCCGGCAC
>JAGXHO010000106.1 GCA_024636105.1 Trueperaceae bacterium
GGCGAGAAGGCCGAGGGCAAGAACCCGACGCACCAGCAGAAGAAGCTCGACGAAGCGGAGATGCGCAAGTACCGCGATCGCCTCAAGATCCCGATCTCCGACGACCAGATCGCCAAGTTCCCGTTCTTCCGGCCCGACGCCGACGCCCCCGAGGTCGCGTACCTGCTCGAGCGGCGCAAGGCACTGGGCGGCGTGATGCCGCGGCGCGTCGTCACGGCCGAACCGCTGGCCGCGCCCGGACCGGAGCTGTTCGACGAGTTCTTCGACGGTAGCGACCGCGAGGTCTCGACCACCATGGTGTTCGTGTCGGTGTTGCGCAAGCTGCTCCGCGATGAGGCCTGGGGAAAGCTGATCGTCCCGATCATCCCCGACGAGGCACGCACGTTCGGCATGGAGGCGCTGTTCCGCCAGATCGGCATCTACTCCTCCTACGGCCAGCTCTACGAGCCGGTCGACAAAGAGAACCTGATGTACTACCGCGAGACCAAGGACGGCCAGATCCTCGAGGAGGGGATCACCGAGGCCGGGGCGATGAGCTCGTTCGTCGCCGCGGGCACGGCGTACGCCACGCACGGCGTCAACACGGTACCGTTCTACATCTATTACTCGATGTTCGGGTTCCAGCGGATCGGCGACCTCGCGTGGCTGGCCGGCGACATGCGCACCAAGGGGTTCATGCTCGGCGCGACCGCCGGCCGCACGACCCTCGCCGGCGAGGGGTTGCAGCACCAGGACGGGCAGTCGCACCTGCTCGCCTTCCCGATCCCGAACCTCGAGGCGTACGACCCGACCTTCGCGTTCGAACTCGCGATCGTGATCCGTGAGGGCATGCGGCGCATGTACGAGGCGCAGGAGAGCGTCTTCTACTACCTGACGGTCGGCAACGAGAACAAGCCGCAGCCGGCCGCGCCGGAGCACCTGACCCGCGAGGAGCTCGAGGACGGGGTCCTCAAGGGCCTCTACCTGTTCCGCCCCAGCCCCAAGAAGCGCGCGAAGAAGCACGTCCAGTTGATCGCCGCCGGCGCCATGATGCACGAGGCCCTGGCCGCAGCCGAGAAGCTCGAGGCCGATTACGGCGTCGCCGCGCACGTCTGGAGCGTCACCAGCCTCAAGGCGCTGCACCGCGAGGCGCTCGACGTCGAGCGCTGGAACCGCCTCCACCCCATGGAGGAGCCGCGGGTGCCGTACGTTCGGCGCGTGCTCGAGGGGGCCAAAGGGCCGCTCGTCGCCGCGACCGACTACGTGAAGATCCTGGTCGACGCCCTCGGCCGCCACGCTCCGCGACCCATCTTGGCGCTCGGGACCGATGGGTTCGGCCGCTCCGAGGCGCGCGCCGAGCTGCGCGATTTCTTCGAGGTCGACGCCAAGCACATCGCGTTCGCGGCGCTCACCGCGCTCGCCGCCGATGGTGCGATCGAGCGCAAGGATCTCGCCAAGGCCCTTGACGACCTCGGCATCGACCCCGAGAAGCCCAACCCCGCCACCGTCTGAGGGCGGCGCCCCGTCCTGCGACGCACAGAGAGGAACCCCGTGCCCCAAGAGTTCAAGCTTCCCGAGGTCGGCGAAGGCATCGAGTCGGGCACCGTCGTAGCGGTGCTCGTGAGCGAAGGCGACCGCATCGAGGTCGATCAGCCGGTCCTCGAGCTCGAGACCGACAAGGCGGTCGTCGAGGTTCCCTCGAGCGTCGCCGGCGTGATCACGAAGGTCCACGTCCAGGCGAACGCCGAGGCCAAGATCGGCCAAGTGGTGCTCACGGTCGACGAGGCCGCGGCCGAGGCAGCGCCGGACTCGGAGGCGCCGGAGTCCGAGACGGCGGAGCCCGAGCAAGCGAAGCCCGAGGCAGCGAAGCCCACGACGCCAGTGGCGAAGGACGCTGCGCGCCCCGAAGCCGAGACCGAGCCGGAACCCGAGTCCGAAGCTGAGGCGGCGCCCGCCGCCGGGGGTCCCGCGGCGCCAAACGGGGGCGCCGACCTCCACCCGGGCCACATCCCGGCAGCGCCGTCGGTGCGCCGCCTGGCGCGCGAGCGCGGCGTCGACCTGCGCGCCGTCGTGGGCAGCGGCGTGGCGGGCCGCATCTCCGCGGACGACATCGTGCGCTTCGCGGAAGGGGGCGCCGAGGCGCCCCGCGCTGCGAGCGGAGCCCCGGCGGCCCCGGCGGCACCGCCGCTGCCCGATTTCGGCAAGTGGGGTGAGACGGAGCGCGCGCCCATGTCGGGCATCCGCAAGGCCACCGTGCGCGCGATGGCGCAGGCCTGGTCCACCGTGCCGATGGTCACGCACTTCGACGAGGCCGACGCCACCGACTTCGAGGCGCTGCGCCAGCGCTACAAGGACACCGTCCAGAAGGCCGGCGCCAAGTTGACGCCGACCGCGATGCTCGTCAAGGTGATCGCGAGCGCGCTGCGGCGGTTCCCGGACTTCAACGCCAGCATCGACGTCCAGAGCCAGGAGATCGTCTACAAGCGCTACGTCAACGTCGGGGTCGCGGTCGACACCGACCACGGGCTGCTGGTGCCGGTGATCAAGCACGCCGATCGCAAGAGCATCGTCGAGTTGGCGGTCGAACTCGAGGAGCTCGCTGCCAAGGCGCGCGACCGCAAGCTCGCCCCCGACGACATGAGCGGCGGGAACTTCAGCGTCTCGAACCTGGGCGGCATCGGTGGCACCGGGTTCACCCCCATCGTGGCGCCACCCGACGTGGCGATCCTGGGCGTCTCGCGCAGCGCCATGAAACCGGTCTGGAACGCCGAGTCCGGCGCCTTCGAGCCGCGTTTGGTGATGCCGCTCGCGCTGACCTACGACCACCGCCTCATCGATGGCGCTTCGGCCGCGCGCTTCCTGCGCTGGGTGTGCCGCGCCGTCGAGGAGCCGTTCCTGCTCGCGCTCGAAGGCTGACGGTACGGCGGGCCCGGTGCTCGGCGCCCCCGTCCCTGAGGGGGCGCTCATGCGCCGGGTGCTAGCATGGCCCCGGATGTCGCCCGCCGATGCCGTCCCCTACGAGCGCGTCACCGCGCACGAAGCCCCCGACGGCGATCGTGCGACGGCGGTGGCGAGCGCCGCACCCACCGGCGCCGGTCGCGTCCTTCGCGCCAGCGGGCTGCGCAAGCGCTACGGATCGCGCACCGTCGTCGATGGCGTGGACCTGCACCTCGAGCGCGGCGAGATCGTCGCGCTTCTGGGCCCGAACGGGGCGGGCAAGACCACCACCTTCTACATGATGGTCGGCTTCGTGCGCCCCGATCGCGGGCGCATCGAGCTGGGCGACGAGGACGTGACGCGGATGCCGATGCACCGGCGTGCCCGCGCCGGCCTCGGGTACCTGGCGCAGGAGCCTTCGGCGTTCCGGCGCATGAGCGTGCGCGACAACCTGCTCGCCATCCTCGAGTTCCAGAAGCTGACGTCGGCCGAGCGCCGCGCGCGCGCGGACGCGCTGCTCGACGAGTTCCAGCTGACGCGCCTCGCCGACCACCGGGCGGACACGCTGTCCGGTGGCGAACGCCGGCGTCTCGAGATCGCTCGGAGCCTGACGATCGACCCCGACTTCATCCTGCTCGACGAGCCGTTCACGGGCGTCGACCCGAAGTCGATCCGCGAGATCCAGCGGCTGGTGGCCGATCTGCGGACGCGGCGCGGCCTCGGCGTGTTGCTGACCGACCACAGCGTCCGCGAGACGCTGGCGATCGCCGATCGCGTCGTGCTGATGTTCGATGGCCGCGTGCGCTTCGACGGCTCGCCGGCCGACTTCGCCGCGGACGAGGCGGTCCGAGCCTCCTACCTGGGGCACGACTTCCAGCTGTGAGGCAGCGGGTGCGGCGGCGATGACCTACGTCCTCGGGCTCGTCGGCTTGCTCGTCTTCTTGGCGGGCGTGATCGCGTACGCAGGCGACCGCTTGGGCACGTGGGTCGGTCGTCGCCGCCTGACGCTGTTCGGCGCGCGCCCCAAGCGCACCGGCCAGATCGTCGGCGTGGCGGCCGGCATCCTGATCATGCTGACCACCCTCGGGGTCCTCGCGCTCGCGTTCCGCAACGCGACCCAGACGCTCGTCAACGCGCAGCGCACCGCCGACGAGCTCGGCCGCCTGCGCGGCCAAGAGCGCTTCTTGCAGGACCAGGTGGGCGTCCTCGGCGGCCAACTGCAGGCGTTGGAGGCCGACCTGACGCAAGCGCGGGCGGTGATCGGTGAGGCGGAGGCAGCGCGCGACGCCGCCCTGGCCGATCGCGACGCGCTGCTCGAGGAGGCGCAGGCCACCGAGCAGCAGCTCGGGGCGTTGGCCGCCACCCTCGAGGCCGCCCGGGGCGACCTGGCGGGCGTCGAGACCGAGTTGCTCGCGGCCCAGGACGACCTGACCGCGGCCACCGAGGAGGCCGCCTCGGCGCGCGCCGATGCGGACGCGGCGCGGGCCGAGGTCGATGCCCTGGAGGCGCAGATCGCGGGCGTCGAGGCCGACCTCGCCAGGGCCGCCGAGCTCCTTCTCGTGCGCGACGTCCAGCTCGCCGAGGCCGACGCGGCGCTCGCCGAGGCCGACGCCGCGCTCGTCGCGGCCGAAGCCCAGCGCACGAGCGCGCAGCTCGCCGCTGCCGAGGCGGAAGCGGCGCGCGATGTGGCCCTGACGGATCGCGACGCTGCGGTCGCCGACCAGGCGACGGCGGTCGCCGATCGCGACGCGGCCCTGTCGGATCGCGACGCGGCCGTCGAGGAGCGCGCCGAAGCCCAGGCGCAGGTCGGCGAGCTCGCCGCGCGTACCGAGGAGCTCGGCGCCGAGGTGGCGGGGTTGGCCGACACGATCGAGGTACTCGAAGGCGAAGCGAGTCGGCTGGAGGCCCGCGCGACCACCCTGCAACAGGAGAACGTGGGGCTGCAGGCGCGCAACGACCAGCTGGCGGCCGGCAACGCCGACCTCCAGGCACGCAACGCTTCGCTGCAAGAGCTCAACGCGGCGCTCCAGGAGCAGATCGTGGTCGGCAACGATCAGGTCCGTTTGCTCCAGGGCCAGGTGTCCGTGCTCAACGATCGCCTCGAAGAGCAGGCGGCGCGCCTTCGTGAGGTTCAGGAGGAGTTCGCGCGGGTCTCGTCGGGCGAGATCACCTTCGAGCGCGACCAGGTGGTCTTCTCGGGTGCGTTGCACGCACGCGACGTCGCCGAGGCGCGCGAGGAGCTCGCCGCCTTCGTGCGGGCGGCGAGCGCGCACACGGCGAGCCTCGGAGCGGGCGAAGTGGCGCTGAGCGCCGAGCAGTTCGCGGGCCTCGTCGAGGTGATCGCGGAGACCGAGGGCTCCGACCTGGTGCGCTTGATCTCGCCGCGCAACCAGTTCAACCCGGCCCGCACCGAGGTCATCGTCGAGGCGCTCGAGAACAGCCGACTCTTCGATGCCGGACAGCTGCTGCTGTCCCGTCCGGTGCATCTGGGCAGCTCGGAGCTCCCTGCGAGCCAGGACGAGATCCGGGCGCTGATCGCCCAGCTCAAAGCCGATGTGATCCGGACGCTCCGGCGCACCGGGCTCGACGAGTTGCAAGCGCCCAGCTTCGTTGGGCTCTCGGACGAGGGCTTCGCGAACCAGCTGTTGCGGCTGACCGGTCAGGTGGTGGTCGGGGTGGTCGCGCGCGGCGCCATCGAGCGCTCCGGTCCTGCGACCGTCGAACTCGTCATCCTCTACTGATCGCGAGCTGGCGCACCGGCGGCCCTCACGCGTCCGCGGGCTTCGTCGGCAGCGTCAACAGGTACGTGCACAGCACGATCGCGATGACCGCGAGCAACAGGTCGACCCACACGATCGGGATGAGCGCGATGCTCGTGCCGATGCTGAGGACGATGGTCGTCACCGCCAGCGTCTTGGCGCGCCGGCTCAGGCCCTTGCCGTCGCGCCAATCGCGGATGAGCGGCCCGAACAGGCGGTGGTTCATCAGCCAGTTGTAGAAGCGCGGGCTGGAGCGGGCGAAGAAGTACGTCGCGATCAAGATCCAGACGGTCGTGGGCCAGCCGGGAACGACGACGCCGATCGCGCCGAACACCATGCTCGCCCACCCGAGGACGAAGTACATCGTGCGCAGCACCGGGTTGCGCTGGACCCGCAGCTCGTGGCTGTAGTCGACCCACACGCGTTCTCCTCGCCGGACCGCGTGCGCGCGGGCGGACGCCGGGCGGGTGGGGGAGGCGGGGGCTTCGTCGTCGGGCACGGACCGACATGGTACCGCTCCGGGTCGGAGGCGGGTTGCGGCCGGGGCGACGGTCTTCGCGGGCGGCGTCCACGACCGGGCCGTGGGCCGGAGCCCGCCGTGCGGGGAGGGCGCGGCGTCAGCCGGCGCGCTGCTTGAGCAGGTCGCGGATCTCGCTCAGCAGTTGGACGTCGGCCGGCAGCGGCGCGGGGGCGGCTGGTGTCTCGGCCACCTTCTTCACGAAGCGCTTCTGCATCTGGTTGTACGAGCGCACCACCATGAAGATGACGAACGCGACGATCAGGAAGTTGATCAACGTGTTGAGGAACGCGCCGATCTGGATCACCGGGGCGCCCGCCGCGACCGCGTCCGCCACCGTGGGGTACAGGGCGGCGTCCTTGAGGACGAAACCGAGCTCGGCGAAATCGACACCACCGATCAGCAGGCCGAGCGGCGGCATGATCACCTGGTTGACGAGCGACGTGGTGATCTGACCGAACGCCCCGCCGATGATCACGGCGACCGCCAGGTCGATGACGTTGCCTCGGTTGATGAAGGCGCGGAACTCCTTGAGCATCGCGGACGGCTCCTTCGGGGCCGCGGGTGCCCCGTCTGGGATGGCGGATTGTACGCCGGCGATGGGGCCCCCGATCGCCGCCCCAACGCGGGTGCCCTCCGCAGAGGGTAGGATCGGCTCACATGACGCCTCCACTCGTCCTGGTCGCCGAAGACAACGCAGGCCACCGAGCGCTCGTCGACATGCTGCTCGCGACCGAAGGGTACGAGTTGGCGATGGTCGAGGACGGCAGGGCAGCGCTCGAATGGCTCAAGGACCACACGCCCGCGCTCGCGATCCTCGACGTCTCCATGCCGCAACTGGGCGGCCTCGAGGTCGCTGAGCGGATCCGCCGCATCGGGCGCCTCAAGGACACCAAGATCGTCATCCTGACCGCTATGCGCGACGCCCAGACGCGCGACGGCGCCCGCCTCGCGAGGGTCGACGCCTTGGTCCCCAAGCCACTCGAGGGCAAGGACTTCCGCGACCTGATCAAGCGCGTGCTCTCCGGTGAGCGTCAGCCCTTCTGAGCCGCCGCGCGCCGCTGGCGACGCGCCTCGAAGAGCAGCAGCGCGCCCGTCGTCGCCACGTTGAGCGAGTCGGCCAGGCCCGCCATCGGCACGCGCACCTGGATGTCGGCGGCGGCCAGCCACGCGGGGTCGAGCCCTGCGTGCTCGGTGCCGAGGACGATCGCCACCGGACCGCACAGGTCCGCGTCCCACAGGTCCACGGTCGCCGCGGGGGTGGTCGCGACGACCCGCATCCCGCGCGCTCGCAGCTCGGCGCGGGCTTCGGCCGGTGCGACGGCGAGGACCGGCCGCGCGAACAGGCTCCCCATGCTCGCGCGCACCACGTTCGGGTTGGCCAGGTCGGTGCCGGTCCCGGCGACCAGGACCGCGTCGACGTCGGCCGCGTCGGCGGTGCGCAGGAGGGCGCCGAGGTTGCCGGGCTTCTCGAGGCCGTCGGCGACCAGCCAGAGGGCGTCCGATCGGACGGGCAGGTCGGCGAGCGCGCGCTTCGGCGGCTCGACGAGCGCCAAGACGCCGTCGGGGTGCTGACGCAGGCTCGCCTTGCGGAAGGCCACCTCGGAGAGCACCCAGCGCTCGGCGTCCAAGCCCTCGCGGCGGGGCGCTAGATCGCGTGCTTCTGGCGAGTACAGCGCCGCGCAGGTCGCGAGCACGGTCACGCGCCAGCCGCCGGCCATCGCCCGGTCGACCTCGCGCGCGCCCTCGACGAGCGCCACCCCTTCGGCGTCGCGTGCTCGTCGCTCGCGCAAGCGCACGAGCCGCTTGACGCGGCGGTTGGCGGGGCTCTCGATCGGGGCGGGCTCGCGGTGCATGGGTGCGCATGCTACCGCTGTGGGTCGGTAGACTCGCCCATGCTCCCCTGGATCTCGGTCGATGCCCTCCGCGCCCGCCTCGGCGACCCCGACCTGCGGCTCCTCGACGTGCGCTCGGTGCTCGGAAGCCCATGCGCAGGCCGCGCCGCGTTCGACGCCGGGCACCTGCCCGGAGCCGCATTCCTCGACCTCGAGGAGGACCTCTCCGCTCCGATCGGCGCGCATGGCGGACGCCATCCGCTCCCCGAGGCCGCCGTGCTGGCGGCGACGTTCGCCGCGGTCGGCATCGGCGACGGCAACCACGTCGTGGCGTACGACGCGGGCGACGCGATGGTCGCCGGGCGGGTGTGGTGGTCGCTCCGCTGGCTCGGCCACGACGCGGTGCAGGTCCTCGACGGTGGGTTCGCCGCCTGGGTCGCCGCGGGTGTTCCCGTGACGACCGAAGGAACCGTCCATGCACCCGCAGCGTTCGAGCCGCGCCCGCGCCCGGAGATGCTCGTCGATCGCGCCGACCTGATCGCCGGCTTGGGCGACTCGGACCGCGTGGTGGTCGACGCCCGCGCCGGCGAGCGGTACCGCGGCGAGGTCGAGCCGCTCGACCCGCGCGCCGGCCACGTGCCGGGGGCGGTCAACTACCCGTACGCGGAGAACCTCGATGGGGGGCGTTTCCGGTCTCCGGAGGCGCTGCGCGAGCGCTTCGCGCCCCTCGCGGACGCGCGCGAAGTGGTCGTCTACTGTGGGTCGGGCGTCTCGGCGGCGCACGACCTCATGGCGCTCGAGGCCGCGGGCATCCACGGCGCGAAGCTCTACGCCGGCTCGTGGTCGGATTGGGTCAGCCACCCCGACGCGCCCGTCGCCCTGGGCGCCGAGCCGTGACCCGGGCGGCGGCTTCTCACCGGACCGGCACGTAAGGTAGGGCCATGACGAACACCGAACCGCAGCCCCTCGGCGCGCTCGGGCGCGTGCTTCGTGAGCCCTGGAACGCGATCACGCACGGCGTGGGAACGGTCCTGGCGATCGCCGGCGGCGTGCTCTTGCTGGCGCTGTCCGCTGGTGACGGGCGGCGCACCGTCGCCTTCGCGATCTACGCGACCTCGCTCGTGCTCCTGTACCTCGCGAGCACGCTGCTGCACGCGGTGCGCGCGCGACCCGAGGTGCTGCGGCGCTTGCGCGTGTTCGACCACGCGGCGATCTACCTGCTCATCGCCGGCACGTACACGCCGATCGCGCTCGTCAGCCTGGCCAGCGTGAGCCCGGCGTGGGGTTGGTCCGTATTGGGCGTCGCGTGGGGGGCGGCCGGCCTCGGCGTGCTCTTCAAGCTCGTCTGGCTCGACGCTCCTCGCTGGCTCTCGACCGCCTTGTACCTGGCCCTCGGCTGGATGGCCGTCGTGGCCATCGCGCCGTTGGTGCAGGCGCTGCCCGGGTCCGCGCTGGCCTGGCTGGCCGCCGGTGGCGCCTTCTACTCGGTCGGGGCGATCGTCTACGCACGCAAGCGACCGGACCCGTGGCCCAAGGTGTTCGGGTACCACGAGCTCTGGCATCTGTTCGTGCTGGCCGGGAGCACGTGCCATTACGTCCTGATGCTGCGCTACGTGCTGCCTGCCTGAGCTACCGGCGGTGATGGCTGCCACCCGAATGCAACCTCCGCGCCCGTAGCCTGGCGCATGCCGGATCCCGCCTTCGCGTCGTTGCGTTCCCGCCTCGCCGAACTCGTCGACCTGCACGGGGCGCTCGCCATCCTCGACTGGGACCAATCCGTGTTCATGCCCGCGGCTGGTGGTGCGTCCCGCGGCCGCCAGATGGAGACGATCGTGCGCCTGGCCCACGAGCGGCACGTGGCGCCCGCGTTCGAGCGCGCGCTCGGGGACGCGGAGCGGGCCGTCGCCGGGCTCGATCCGGCCGCACCCGACGCCGTGCTGGTGCGCGTCGCCCGACGCGACCTCGAGCGCGCGCGTCGGGTGCCCGTCGCGTTCCACGTCGCCCGCGCGGCCCACACCAGCGCGGCGTTCGAGGCGTGGCGGCGTGCCCGCCCGCGCGACGACTTCGCATCCGTGGCCGACCACCTCGAGCGCAGCGTCGACCTCGCCCACCGCTACGCCGGCTACTTCCCGGAGGCGGACCACGTCGCCGACCCGTTGATCGACGAGGAGGACGAAGGGGCGACGGTGGCGCTGCTGCGGCCGCTGTTCGACGTCCTCGGCGAGGGCCTTCGGCCGCTGGTCGCGGCCGCGGTCGCCGCGCCCGCCCCGGCCCCGCTGCCCGGCGGTCCGTACCCGGCCGAGGCGCAGCTCGACGCGGCGCTCGCCTTGGCCGTGCGCGTCGGGTACGACCTGGGTCGCGGGCGTCAGGACGTCGCCCCGCACCCGTTCGCCACCCGGATCGCCCGTGGCGACGTACGCATCACCACCCGCGTGAACGAGCGCGACCTGACCGAGGCGCTGTACTCGACGCTGCACGAGGCGGGGCACGCCCTGTACGAGCAAGGCGTCGACGCGGCGTGGGAAGGCACGCCGGTCGCCCGGGGCGTCTCGGCGGGCGTGCACGAGAGCCAGTCGCGGCTGTGGGAGAACCAGGTCGGGCGCAGCCGCGCCTTCTGGACCTTCGCGCTGCCCCACCTGCGCGCCCGCTTCCCGGCGCTCGAGTGCGTCGACGTCGAGGCCGCGTACCGAGCCGTGAATCGCGTGGCGCCTAGCCTCATCCGCACCGACGCCGACGAGCTCACGTACACGCTGCACGTCCTGCTGCGCTTCGATCTCGAGATCGACCTGCTCGAGGGGCGGCTCGCCGTGCGCGACCTGCCCGCCGCCTGGGCCGCTCGGTACGCGCGCGATCTGGGCGTGGAGCCCGAGAACCATGGCGACGGCGTGCTCCAGGACGTGCACTGGTTCGCCGGTCTGGTCGGCGGCGCGTTCCAGGGGTACGCGCTCGGGAACGTGCTCAGCGCCCAGTTCCACGCCGCTGCCGCGCGCGCTTTGGGCGACGTCGACGCCGCCGTGGCAAGGGGTTCGTTCGAGGGGTTGCACGGTTGGCTCCGCCATCACGTCTACCGCCATGGCCGGGCCAAACCCGTCGACGCCCTCGTGCGCGACGCGACGGGGGGGCCGATCGATCCCCAGCCGTACCTGGCCTACTTGCGGACCAAGTACGGAGGGCTCTACCCCGCATTGGCGCACGCGTGAGGTAGCCTTCGGTCGTGACCGATGCCGCACGTCGCACCTACCTCGCCCTCGGCCGGGGCTTCCTGGTGGTCGGGGTGGTGATCGCGGCCGTCGCGATCGCGGACGTGGTGGCGAACCTGGGGTTCTTCCGCGGCAGCCCGCTGGGCACCGCGATCTTCCTCGCGGCGATCGGCGGCGCGCTGCTCTGGACCGTGCGCCAAGCCGATGCGCAGCGCGCCCAGGAGGCGGCCGACGGGGCCGAGGCGGACGCCGAGGAGCCCGAGGACCACCGCGCGTGATCGAGGTCGACGGCCTCCGCAAGGTCTACCGCGTGCACGAGAAGGAGGCGGGGCTCCGCGGCTCCATCCGGGCCTTCGTGGCCCGCACGTACCGCGACGTCGCCGCGGTCGACGGGGTGTCCTTCCGGGTCGCGCCCGGCGAGGTCGTCGGCTTCCTCGGCCCCAACGGCGCGGGCAAGACGACCACGCTCAAGGTCCTCTCCGGGCTGCTGCACCCGAGCGAAGGCCGCGTCCGGGTGGCGGGCTTCGAGCCGCGCCGGCGCCAAGCCACGTTCTTGCGCGGCATCACGCTCGTCATGGGGCAGAAGCAGCAGCTCTCCTGGGACCTCGCGGCGGTCGACTCGTTCCTGGTCAACCAGGCCATCTACGAGATCCCGGACGCCGTGTACCGCGAGCGCCTGGGGGAGCTCACCGAGATGCTCTCGCTCGAAGGTCTGCTGCACAAGCAGGTGCGCAAGCTGAGCCTGGGGGAGCGGATGAAGTGCGAGCTCGCGGCCGCGCTGCTCCACCGGCCGCAGGTCCTGTTCCTCGACGAGCCGACGATCGGCCTCGACGTGACGATGCAGCAGCAGGTGCGCCGCTTCGTGGCCGATTACAACGCGCGCCACGGCGCCACGGTGGTGCTCACGTCGCACTACATGGCCGACGTCACCGCGCTCGCCCGACGCATCCTGGTGATCGACCGCGGTCGCCTCGTGTTCGACGGCGACCTGCAGGCCCTGGTCGAGGCTCGTGCGCCGGAGCGCCGAGTGCGCCTCACGCTCTCCGAGTCGGCCGATCCGGCGGCGCTGGGCGGCATGGGCACGGTCCGCCGGTCGGATGGTCTGGTCTTGGAGCTGGGCGTGCCGCGCGCCGAGGTGGCGCGGGTGGTGGCCGTGGCGCTCGCGCGCCTACCGGTCGTCGACGTCGCCATCGAGGACGTGCCGGTCGAGGAGATCGTCGCCGATCTGTTCGCTTCGGGTTCCGCGGCACCGGGGGCGACCCTCGGCGGCGCGCGGTGATCGCGCTCGGCTGGAACCTCCGCAAGGCGCAGGCGCTCTTCGCGCACGCCTTCGCCACCATGACCGAGTACCGCGCCGAGATCGTGATCTGGATGATCTCGGGCTCGCTGCCGCTCGTGATGATGGCGGTTTGGATGGCGCTGGCCGCCGACGGACCGGTCGGCGGCTACGCTGCGACCGACTTCGCGGCCTACTTCCTCTCGGTGTTCCTGGTCCGCCAGCTCACCGTCGTGTGGGTCGTCTGGGAGCTCGACCGCGAGATCCGACTGGGCGAGCTCTCGCCCAAGCTGCTGCGTCCCATGGACCCGATGTGGGTGCACCTCGCGGACAACGTCGCCGAGAAGGCGGTGCGGCTCCCGCTCGTGCTGGTGCCGGTCGTCGCCGGCATGGCGTGGGCGGGCGTCCGGGTGCCGATCACCCTCGAGGCGCTCGGCGGGTTCGCGCTGCTGGTCGTCGGGGCGTGGGTGATCAAGTTCTTCCAGCAGTACGCCACCGGGTTGCTGACCTTCTGGACCGATCAGTCGGTCGGGCTCGAGCGGGTCTGGTTCTCGGTGTCGATGGTGCTGTCGGGGGCGCTGGCGCCGCTCGACCTGTTCCCGGAAGGGCTGCGCGCCGTCCTGCCCTACACCCCGTTCCCGTACCTGATCGACGTGCCGGTCCAGGCGCTGTTGGGTCGCCTCGGCGGGGCCGACCTGGCGCAGGCCTTCGCGGTCCAGGCCGCCTGGGGCGCGTTCTTCGTCCTCGCGCGCTGGGTGCTCTGGCGGCTGGGGCTGCGTCGCTACGGGGCGGTGGGGGCGTGAGGCGCTACCTCGACCTCTGGCGCATCTTCTTCACCCACTCGTTGGTTCAAGACCTCGAGTACCGCGTGAACTGGTGGATGAACGCCTTCAACGTCGTGCTCTTCTTGGGGTCGAGCGCGTTGGTGTTGGGCGTCGTGTTCCTCCAAGCCGACGCGATCGGCGGCTGGACCTTCGACCAGGCGCTCACGCTGCTCGGCGTCTACCTGCTGCTCGAGGGGGTGACCGCGGTCTTCTTGGTCCCCAACCTCAACCGGGTGCCGGAGTACGTGCGCAAGGGGGAGCTCGACTTCCTGCTCCTGAAGCCGATCGCCGCGCGCTTCCTCGTCTCCACGCGCTACGCCAGCGTCTGGTGGACGCCGCAGTTGGCCATCGGTTGGGCGGTGATCGGCGTCGGCATGGCGCGTCAGGGGACGCTTTCGTGGGCCAACGTCGGCCTGACCGTGCTGCTGCTGGTGGCCGCGACCGCCATCTTGTACGCCGTCTGGTTCGCGCTCACGACGACCGCGTTCTGGTTCGTCAAGGTCGACAACGTCTCGGAGCTCTTCACCGCGTTCTTCGCAGCCGGCCGTTTCCCGGTGAGCGCCTACCCCGGGTGGGTGCGTGCGCTGCTGACCTTCGTCGTCCCGATCGCGTTCCTGACGACGGTCCCAGCCGAGGCCGCGTCGGGACGCCTCACGTGGGGGGCCGCTCTGGGCGCCGTCGTCGTGGCGGTGCTGCTGCTCGCGGCTTCGCAGGCCTTCTGGCGGTACGCCTTGGCGAACTACACCTCGGCCTCGAGCTGAGCGCCGGCGGTTAGGCTCACGTCCATGCGCCTCGTCGTCGAGCTCGTCCCGCGCGACTTACCTGCCCTCGAAGCGCAGTTGGACGAGGTGGCCACGCTCGCCGGGATCGACGCGGTCAACGTCCCCGACCTGACGCGCTTCGGCCTGCGCGCCTGGCAAGCGGCCGTGGCCGTCCGGCGCCGCGGCGCCGAGCGGTGGGCGGCGATCCCGCACGTGCGCGCGATGGACGTCGACCTACGGCGGCCGTGGGCTCCGCTCGCGGCCCTGGACGCGGCCGGCGTGACCGAGGTGCTGGTGGTGACCGGCGACCCGCCCGCCGACATGCGCCACCCGGTCACCGGCGCGGGCGTGCTCGACGTGATCCGCATGATCAAGCGCGAGCGCCCGGAGTGGCGCGTCTACGCCGCCCTCGACCCCTACCGCGCGGGCTTCGCGCAGGAGCGCGACTACCTGCAGCGCAAGCTCGACGCCGGCGCGGACGGCTTCTTCACGCAACCGTTCTTCGACGTGCGCCTGATGGCCGTGTGGCGCGAGCTGCTCGCGGGCGTGCCGGTGTACTGGGGGGTGACGAGCGTGACGTCCGAGCGGTCGCAGCGCTACTGGCTCACCCGCAACCGCGCCGTGTTCCCGGCGGGCTTCGAGCCCACGCTCGCCTGGCACCAACGCTTCGCGGGCGAGGTGCTCGACTTCGCGTCCCAGCACGACACGCACGTGTATTTCATGCCGATTCGGGTGGGGATCCAGGCGTGGCTCGGGGAGCTGCTCGAGTGACGGTGCTCGAACTGGCCCCGATTCGCGCCGGAATCCGGGCGTGGCTCGGTGAGCACTTGCGCTAGGTCAACCTTGGCCCTTGTGCTTCAACGTCACGGGCGCCGCGCGCCGGATTCGCAGGTTGAGCATCTCGACGAGCACGCTGAACCCCATCGCGAAGTAGATGTACCCCTTGGGTACGTGCACGTGCAGGCCTTCGACGACCAGCGTGAAGCCGATCATCAACAGGAACGACAGCGCGAGCATCTTGACCGTCGGGTGCCGCTCGACGAAGGCGGAGAGCGGACCGGCGGACACGATCATGACGCCGACCGCGATCAGGACCGCGGCGATCATGATCACCAGGTCGTCGGCGATGCCGACCGCGGTGATGACGGAGTCGAGCGAGAAGACCACGTCGAGCAGCAGGATCTGTACGATCACGCCGCCGAACGTCGGAGGCCGGCCGGCGGGGGTTGCGCCGCCATGCCCCTCCAGCTTCTCGTGGATCTCGAAGGTGGCCTTGGCGATCAGGAACAGGCCCCCCGCGATCATGATCAGGTCGCGACCGGAGATCTCGAAGCCCAAGAGCGTGAACCAGGGCTCGGTCAGGCCGATCAGCCAGGCGAGGGAGAACAGCAAGCCGATGCGCGTGATGGCCGCGAGGGCGAGCCCCACTTGGCGCGCTCGCGCCCGCTGCGCTTCGGGCAGCTTAGCGGCGAGGATCGAGATGAATACGACGTTGTCGACGCCCAGAACGACCTCGAGGAGCGTCAGGGTCAGGAGGGCGATGAGTCCTTCGGCGGTCGTGAAAGCTTCCACGCCTGCATGCTAAACCGTGGGCGTCGCCTCCGGAGCGTAGGCGAGCGCTGGCGCCAACCAGCGCTCGACCTCGTCCAGCGGCACGCCCGTGCGTTCCGCGAGGTCACCCACTTGGTCTCGACCGATCTTGCCGACCCCGAAGTAGCGCGCCTCGGGGTGCGCGAAGTACCAGCCGGCCACCGACGACGCCGGCGTCATCGCCAGCGACTCGGTGAGGCCGA
>JAGXHO010000107.1 GCA_024636105.1 Trueperaceae bacterium
CGCGGGGCGCTCGGCGAGGCGGCGACTGAAGTAACCGTACCAATCGGCGCCGATCGGTACGTACACGCGCACCGGGTGCCCCTCCGCGACGAGCCGGCGCTGCAGCCCCGGCTTCACGCCGTAGAGCAGCTGCAGCTCGTAGCGGTCGACCGAGACCGCGGCGCCGCGCGCGAACGCGGTGGTCTCCAAGATCAACCCCTCGTCGTGGGTGGCGACGTTGACCCGCGCACCGGCTCGCCACGCCGTCTCGCAGGCGGCGACGAACGCTCGCCGGATGGCCGGGAGCTCCTGCAGCGCCACGTCGGGGTCCTCGCGGTAGGCGCCCTTGACGATCCGCACCTCGGACCCGGCCGGCGAGGCCCCGAGGAGCGCCGCGAGGTCGGCCGGAGTGCGGTGCAGGTACGCCTGCAGGACCGTCGACGTGCGCGGCGCCCCAGCGGCACGGACGTCGGCGAGCAGCGCCAGGGTCCGGTCGACGTACCGGTGGTCCTCCATGTCGAGGCACACGCGCCCGCCGGCCCGTTCGGCAGCCCGCGCCACGCCGCCGGCGAGGTCGCGCGCGAGCGCCGGATCGAGGGCGAGGCCGAGTTGGGTGGGCTTGACGCTCACCACGGGCGTCATGCCGGCCTCGGCGAGGCCCGCGATGGTCGCCGCGACGGCGGCCCCCATGGCACGCGCTGCATCGGCGTCGCGCACGTACTCTCCGAGGACGTCGACCAAGACGTGGCGGCCGTCGTCGCTCAGCGTGCGGAGGGCCGGCAGGGCATCCGCGAAGGTCTCACCGGCCACGAAGCGTCCGACCCCGAAGCGCCAACCGTAGCGGCGCGCGAGCGCCTCGACGCCCGGCACGGCGGCGGCGCCGAGGATGGCGCGCCGGTAGAGGTTCAGCACGGCGGTCGGACCGCAGGGGTCCGGGGTCCGATGGCGGATCGTGGCATGGCGGAAGGCACGCCGAACGATACCGCGCGCGACCTCGGTGTACGACTTCGCACCGCCCCCGCCCGACCCCCCTGCTAGCGTGCCTCACGTGGGCTTCGGTCTTTCGGAGCCCCTTGGAGAGGATCCGTTGAACGTCTATTTCGTTCGACATGGGGAGACCGATTACGACGTCGTCGCGTCGCGCGGCGTGCGCGGTTGGGCGACGTCCTTCGCCCCGCTGTCGCCGCTCGGACGGTTGCAGATCGACACGATCGCGCGCGACTACCGACTGCAGGACGCCGAGGCCATCCTGTGCTCCTCGTACGCCCGCGCGCTCGAGTCCGGCGCCCTGCTGTCGCGGGCGCTGAACAAGCCGCTGTACGTCGAGTACGACCTCCATGAATGGCTGCCCCAGAAGGACCCGTTGGGCGACATCGACAGCGAACTCCTGCGCCGAGCCCAGGACGGGCTCGGACCGAGCGCTGGCGACGCTCCGTGGGAGGGCGTCGACGAGGTCCGCGACCGGGTGCTGCGGGTGCTCGAGCGGTACCGCGGTCGGGGCAGCGTGGTCGTCGTCAGCCACGCGGTGGTGATCCAATCGGTCACCGGACTGCGGCGCGGCATCGACCACGCGGAGATCGTCCCGTACGAGCTCCAGCCGGTGGGCGCCCCCACGCCCTCGGTCGAGCACGACGACGTACGGCGCGGTCCGTCGCTGCGCGACGCCGTCGCCGAGATGGACCGCTGAAGATCGAGCGCTGAAGACCGTCCGTGCGAGACCGACCTGCTCCCCGAGCGATCAGACCCGATGCCACCGCAGGCGCAAGCCGCCCGAAGGCAGCAGCGTCGTCCCTTCGGGGCGCACGGTCGCGTCGAGCGGCGACCAGGTCGCTCGCTGCACCGCCTGGCGGACGAAGGCCCGGAGGAGCGTGCGCGCCAGACCCTCGCCGATGCACCGCCGGCCGCCATGGCCGAACGGGAGGTACGCGAACGGGTCGCGCGGGGCGGCCCACGGGCCCGCACCCTCGGTCCAGCGCCGCGGTTCGGCGCGCTCGGGCTCGGTCCAGGTCGCCGCGTCGCGGTGCAGGTGCCAGACCGACAGACCGACGCGGGCGCCGACCGGAAGCGGCGCCCCTGCCCATGCGACCGGGCGCCGCACGCGGCGCAGGATGGCGGACGCAGGCGGGTAGAGCCGCAGCGCCTCCTTGACGACGCCTTCGCCCATCGAGCCGAGCCCATCGGTCGAGGCCCCGGCGCACTCGTCGGCGACCGGACCGCGCAGCTCCGGGCGGGCCAGGAGCAAGGCGGTCCACGCGATCGCCGACGTGGTGGTGTCGAAGGCGGCCGAGAGGAGACCGACGATCTGGTCGCGCAGTTCGCGTTCGCCGAGCCGGGTCGCGGGGTCGCCGTCGCCGGCGAGCAGCCAGTCGAGCACCCCGCCCCGATCGTCGACCGCGTCCGCGCGTCGAGCGCGCACCTCGGCCAGCACCGCGGCGTCGGCGCGCCGCCGGGCGGCGAGGAAGGTGGCCCACGGCGTCGCAGGGATCGGGACGCGCACCTGTTGCGCGAGCATCGGCAAGTTGGCGAACGCCATCATCGCAGCGAGGTCGCTCGCCAGCCCCGGATGGCGCCGGCGCGTCCCGGGTCCGACCAGGACGTCGAGGACGACGTCGAGGACCACCGGGCGCACGTCGGGCACGAGCGCGCCCGTGCCCCGCTCGAGCGCACCGGCGACGAACCCCGCCATCGCCTCGTCGGCGAGCGTCGACCACGCGGCTGCCTCGCGCGCGCGGAAGGCAGGCTGCAGCGAGCGCCGGCGCTGCAGATGGAGCGGGTCGTCGGTCGCGATCAGGGCACCGGTACCGCCGATGGGTTCCAAAAACCCGTAGGCGCCCGCGTTGCCGAAGGCGTCCGCCGCGTCTTGGAGCACGAACCGGAAGGCCCCGGCCGCCAGGAACCAATGGAAGCGGATGGCGCCCACGCCGAAGACGAACGCGTCGCCGTGCGCCACCCGGCAGGCATCGAGCGCTGCCCGAACGTCGCCGCCAGCGAGGTTGAGAACGCGCGCATGGTCCAGGCCCCGGGGACCCGGGAAGGTCCGGGCGTCAGCGGATGCCGTGGAGGACCTCTTCGAGACCGTCGGGGTCGACGAGGAAGACCTCCTTCGGGCGCGTCTCGATGACGCCTTCGGCCTCGAGCGCCTTGAGCGCCCGGGTGACGGTCTCGCGAGAGGTGCCGGCCAGGTTGGCGAGGTCCTGATGCGTCAGCCGCACGAGCGCGCGCCCCCCCTCGAACTCGATGACGCCGGCGCGGTAGAGCCGCAGCAGCACGTACGCGACGCGCCCCTGAGCATCCTTGTAGGACAGCACCTGCGCTTCGTCGTCCATGCCCCGCAGCCGTTCGGCCAGCGTCGTCGTCAGGTTGAGGCTGATCGTCGGGTACTCGGCCATCAGGCGCTGGAAGTCGTCGCGGAACAGCAGGTAGGCGGTGACGGGTGCGAGCGTGATCGCGGTCGCGCTGCGGGTCGCTTCGCCGAGCAGCGCCATCTCGCCGAAGAACTCCGGCGGTTGGAGGAGGGCGAGCGTCTTCTCGTGGCCGCCCAGGTCGACCTTGGACAGCTTGACGAGGCCTGCGGACAACACGTAGAGCGCGTCGCCCGCGTCGCCCTCTTGGAACAGGACGGTCTCGGTCGGGAACCGCCGAGGCCGCACCACGCCGGCGACGATCTCGAGCGCCCGCACGGGGGCACCCTGGAACAAGGGCACCGTCGCGAGGAACGCGAGGACGTCGTCGGTGGGTCGGGGATCGCTCATGGTGCCTCCGTCGGTAGGGGCGCCTCGCGGGCGCGGGGCTGCCGGGGACGGCGCCCATACTAAACTACGGCCGTGGCCGTCGTGCTCGGTACCCGTGGATTGACGCGCCGCTTCGCGACGCCGGCGGGGCCACTGGACGTCCTGAACGGCGTCGACCTCGAGGTGGCGGCGGGCGAGGTGCTCGCGATCTCCGGGCCGTCCGGGTCGGGGAAGAGCACGCTGCTCCACCTGCTCGCGGGGCTCGATCGCCCCACCGCCGGTGAGGTGCATTGGGGCGACGTGGCGGTGCACGAGCTGACGCCCGACGCGGCCGCGCGCGCGCGCAACGGGCGCGTCGGTCTGGTGTTCCAACACCACCACCTGCTCGCCGACCTCAGCGCGCACGAGAACGTCACGCTGCCTGGCCGCGTCCAAGGGCGGGTGGACGCCGCCCGCGGCGACGAGCTCCTCGAGGCCGTCGGCCTCGCCGGTCGGCGGGACGCCCGTCCGCGCACCCTCTCCGGCGGAGAGCGTCTGCGCGTGGCCGTCGCCCGGGCGCTGTACGCGCGCCCAGCGGTCGTCCTGGCCGACGAGCCGACCGGGAGCCTCGACCGTGCCTCGGCCGATGCGGTCGTCGAAGCGCTTCTGGGCGCCGCAGCGGCCGATGCCGCGGCGGTCGTGCTGGTGACGCACGACGCTCTCGTCGCCGCCCGCGCCGATCGCCGCGCCCACCTCGACGGTGGCCGCCTGTGGGCGGACGAGCCCGCAGCGAACTGAGGCGAACGTCGTCAGGGGCGTTCCGCGTCATCGGTGTGCGGCTCCGGCGGCGGCGCCCAGCGCACGAGCCAGTGGCGGAACCGCGGGCGGAGCTTTTGGAAGGCCACCATCCCGCCGACGAGGCCGAACAGCGCCAGGAGCATCACCGTGTCCGAGACGAAGAGGACCTCGCCGAACCAGGCGCTGGCGAGCAGCCACGGGAAGCGCGCGATCATCGCGGTCAGCCACAACTGGCGCAGCGGGAGCCGCGACAGGCCGGCCGCTACGACCGCGAAATCGACGTTCAGCACGAAGAAGATGACGCCCCACAACCAGAGCGATCGGATGCCGACCAGGACCTCCCACTCGGCCCAGGCCTTGGGGCTGACCAGGCGCAGGATGAGCGGACGTCCGATCCGCCGCGAGAGGTTGAGCGCCACGAACCCGCCCAGCGCCATCCCCACGAGGCCGTAGAGAACCGCCGGCACGGTGCCGAGGGCGGCGCCGCCGAGCGCCGCGACGAGCGGCGTCGGGATGAAGGGCAGCAGCGCCGTCAGCACGAACGACAGCACGTAGTAGAGCGGAGCGAGCGGCCCTGCATCGTTGATGAGGTTGGCGAGGGCTTCGGTCATCGGCCGACTCGCATACTACGCTGGTCGCATGGACGCTCCATGGGACGTCGCCACGACCGTGGCCCTGCATCGCGTTCGCCGGAGCCTGGTGATCGCGTGACCGCCGTCGAATCCATCCTCCCACTCGTGCCCGAGCTCCGTGCCCGCCCCTGGGGCGCCGATCGCTTGCGCGCCTGGTGCCCGGGCGCCACGGACGAGGCAGCGGGGTCGCAGGTCGGGGAAGCGTGGTTGGCCGGTCCGGACGCCCGCGTTGCCGCCGGCGCGTGGCACGGGCGCACGCTCTCCGACGTCGCCGCGGCGCACGGTCCCGCGTGCGTGGGCACCGCACCGTTCGCGCGCTACGGCGCGCGGATGCCGCTGCTCGTCAAGCTGCTCGACGCCGCCGTGCCCCTGTCGGTCCAGGTTCACCCGGACGACGCGTACGCGTGGACGGTCGCGGGCGAGGGCGGCGACCTCGGCAAGACCGAAGCGTGGTGGGTGCTCGAAGCCGGTCCCGGCGCCCACGTCTGGTGGGGGTTCGCACGACCGGTGGCGCGCGCCCAGGTGGAAGCCGCGATCGAGGAAGGGACGCTGGTGCCGCTGCTCCGGCGCATCGAGGTCGCCCCGGACGACGTGGTCGTCAACCCAGCCGGCACCGTGCACGCCCTCGGCGGCGGCGTGCTCGCCTACGAGGTGCAGCAGGCGTCCGATCTGACCTACCGGCTCTACGATCACGGGCGGGTCGGCGCGGACGGCCGCCCGCGCGAACTGCACGTCGCGCGCGGACTCGACGTGGCGCTCCTGACCCCGGGCGCCGCCGTGGCGCCCGAGCCGCGCACCGTTGCCGCCGGTCGGACCGAGATCGCCCGCACCCACGCCTTCGTGCTCGAACGCATCGCCGCCGACGACGGGGCGGCGTGGCTCGTCGGCCCGGAATCGCTCGAGATCGTCACGCACCTCGGTGGGGACCCCGTCGAGGTGCGCTACGGCGGCACGGCTCGCTCGTTCGCGCGCGGCGAGAGCTTGGCGCTCGCGGCCGGGTGCGGGCGGATCGACGTCGTCGGTGGTGGCGTCTTGGCGCGCGCCCGCTACCCGGCCGACCCGGCCTGACCCACCTCGCGCCGGCGTCCTAGTCGATCAAGCCTGGCCGGCGGGCGGAGTCGCAGCCGCGGCTCGCGCCGGCGGCGGCGTGGCGGCCTCGGGGGCGTCGCTCGGCGCGACGAGCATGCGGCGCAACACCTCGTCGAACGAGCGCACCGTGACGACCTCCAGCTCCCCGCGCACCGCCTCGGGGACGTCCTCGAGGTTCGCTTCGTTGGCCGCGGGGAGGATCACCGTCGCGATCCCCGCCTGATGGGCGGCGAGCAGCTTCTCCTTGACCCCGCCGATCGCGAGCACCCGACCGCGCAGCGTGATCTCGCCCGTGAGCGCGATGTCGCCGCGCACGGCTCGGCCGGTCAACGCACTGACGACCGCGGTGGCCATGGCGATCCCGGCCGAGGGGCCGTCCTTGGGCGTGGCCCCTTCGAGGACGTGGACGTGCAGGTCGCGGGTCTCATGGAAGTCCGCGGGCAGGTCGAAGTCGGCCGCGTGGCGTCGGAGGTAGGCGATCGCCGCCTGCGCGCTCTCCTTCATGACCTCGCCCAGCTGACCGGTGAGCGCGACCTTGCCCTTGCCGGGCACCGCGACCGCCTCGATGTCGAGGGTGACGCCGCCGACCGACGTCCACGCCAACCCGTGCGCCAAGCCCACCTGGGGCATCTTCTCGGTCGCCTCTTCGAGGAACGGCGGGACCCCCAGCAGCTCGCGCGCGCGCCCGGCATCGACCACCCGCTCGCCCTCCCAGGCCGCCTCGAGGAAGGCCTTCGCCTCTTTGCGAGCGAGCTTGGCGATCAGCCGGTCGAGCTGGCGGACGCCGGCTTCGCGGGTGTACTCGGTGACGATCTTGCGCAGCGCCTCGTCGGTGATCGCGAGGTTCCCCGCCAGGCCGTGCTCTTCGACCTGGCGTGGCACGCGGTACGTGCGCGCGATGGCCATCTTCTCCGCGAGCGTGTAGCCCGCGATCTGGATGATCTCCATGCGGTCGAGCAGCGGCTGCGGGATGTTCGAGAGGCTGTTCGCCGTGGTGATGAACAGCACCTTCGAGAGGTCGTACGGGATCTCGAGGTAATGGTCGGTGAAGGTGTCGTTCTGCTCCGGATCGAGCACCTCGAGCAAGGCCGACGACGGGTCGCCGCGGAAGTCGGCCGTCATCTTGTCGATCTCGTCGAGCAGGAAGACCGGGTTGACCTTGCCGGCGGTCTTCATCCCCTGCAGGATGCGCCCGGGGAGCGAGCCGATGTACGTGCGCCGATGGCCGCGGATCTCGGCCTCGTCGCGCACCCCACCGAGGCTCATGCGCACGAAGGCGCGGTTCATGCTCCGCGCGATCGACTTGCCGAGCGAGGTCTTGCCGACGCCGGGGGGCCCGACGAGGCACAGGATGGCGGCGCGGCCGCTCTTGACGTCGCGCTGCTTGGTCAGCTGCCGCACGGCGAGCGTCTCGAGGATGCGCGCCTTGGGCTCCTCGAGCGCGTGGTGGTCCTCGTCGAGCACCGCCGCGGTGCGGGCCACGTCGAGCACCTCGTCGTCGGCTTCGGACCAGGGGAGCTCCAGCAGCACGTCGAGGTAGGTGCGCACCACGGTGGCCTCGGGCGACCCGGGCGTCATCTTCTCGAGCCGGTCGATCTCCTTGAGCGCGCGCTCTTTGGCGTGCTCCGGGAGCTCCTTGGCTTCGGCCTTCTCACGGAGCTCCGCCGCCTCCGACGCCTCGTCGCCACCGAGCTCCTTCTGGATGGCCTTCATCTGCTCGCGCAGGTAATACTCGCGCTGGTTGGCGTCCATCTGCTGCTTGACGCGCGCGCTGATCTGCTTCTCGGTGTCGAAGCGCTCGAGGTCGCGGGCGAGGTACCCGAGCACCCGCTCGAGGCGCGCGAGGGCGTCGGCCTCCTCGAGCACCGCCTGCTTGTCGGCCACCTCCCAGGTCGCGTACTTGGTGACCACGTCGGCGAGCGGTCCGGCCTCGCGCAGACCCTTGAGGTTCTCGAGGTGGAACGAATCGAGCCGAAGGTGCTTGTTCTGCTGCGCGTAGTCGCCGAACGCGCTCTTCACCTGTTCGGCGATCGCGCCGGCGCGCGGGTCGGCCTTGTCGGGCGCGACCTCGGCGATCGTCGCCACCTCCGCCCGCAGGGTGGCGCCCGGCACGTAGCGCTCGATGCGCGCGCGCTCCCGCCCCTCGACGAGCACCTGGAGCGTGTCGTCGGGGAGCCGGATCACCTGTTTGACGACGCACAGCGTGCCGACGTCGAACAGGTCTTCGGGGCCGGGGTCGTCGACGCGGGGTTCGCGTTGCACGACGAGCAGCACCCGGTTGTCGGCGGCCTGCGCCTCCTCCAGCGCGCGCTTGGACTTCGGGCGTCCGACGTCGACGTTCTCGAGCGTGCGCGGAAGCACGACCTGGGTGCGGAGGGCGATCACGGGCAGTTCGCGGTCCATGGCGCTATCAGACACCGGCGACCCGCTCCGCACGGTAAGCCGGCTGACCACCCGGCCACCGGGAAGGCGCTCCAGGACGCGCTTCGTTAGCTGGCTTACATCCCGGCGCGGTCCGCGTGGTCGGAGCTTCGCGGTGCCGGCGCGGCGGTCAGAGCCGCACGTCGACGCCGAGCGACGCCTCGATCACGCGCCGCCCGCGCGCGGTGGAGCGTGCCGCGAGCGCGGCGCGCGCGGTCGCCTCGCCGTGCACCGGGACCACGGTCTCGGGATCGGCGGCGTCGAGCCAGGCGTCGAGCGCGACCTCGTCGGCGCGCGCCGAGAAGCCGTTGATGGTGTGCACCGCTGCGGCGACCTGGACGGTCTTGCCGAAGATGCGCACGCGCTCGGCCCCCTCGACGATCGAGCGCCCGAGGGTGCCTTCCGCCTGATAGCCGACGACGACGAGGCTCGAGGCGGGGTCGCCGAGGTGGTGCACGAGGTGGTGCAGGATGCGACCGCCGGTCATCATGCCCGCGCCGGCGACGATGACGACGCCGCGGGCGTCGTTCAGGCGCCGCGACTCCTCGGGGCGCACGGCGGTCGTCAACCCCGCCGGGGCGAACGGGTCGGCACCGGCCGCCAGCCGCGCCGCCAGCTCCGGCCGGAGCGTCTCGGGGTACGCGCGGTAGAGATCGGTCATGCGCGTGCCCATCGGCGCGTCGAGGACGACCGGCGCCGGCGGGACGGCGCCCGTCGCCTGGAGCTCCGCGAGCGCGGCCAGCACCGCCTGCGTGCGCTCCAGCGCGAAGGTCGGGACCAGCACGTTGCCGCCGCGGGCCAAGGTCGCCGATACGACCGCAGCGAACTCGGCGCGCGTGGCCGCGGCGTCGCGGTGGCGCCGATCGCCGTAGGTGCTCTCGATCAGCACCGCATCGGCGACCGGGGGCGGTTCCGGCGGCGGGTGGAGCGCCCCGTCGTCGTCGCCGAGGTCGCCCGA
>JAGXHO010000108.1 GCA_024636105.1 Trueperaceae bacterium
GCGCCTCGAACCCGCCCTGCGCGCGCGCGGCGGCGAGCTCCCGATCGAGCACGCGCCCGATGTGATCGGCATGGACGACCACGCCAGCGACGTGCGCCGCCGCAAGGAGGCGTCGGTGGTCGTCGCGACCCGGCTGGTCAAGGAGGGGAAGGCCTCGGCGGTCGTCTCGATGGGCCATTCGGGGGCCACCATGGCGTCCGCCTTGCTCGTGCTGGGTCGGCTACCGGGCGTGGATCGACCCGCGATCCTCGCGAACATCCCGACCAAGACCGGGTACTGCGCGCTCATCGACGCCGGCGCCAACGCCGACTGCCGGCCCGCGTGGCTGCAGCAGTTCGCGGTGATGGGGAGCGTGTACGCCCGCGCCTTCTACGACCGGGCCGAGCCCTCCGTGGGGCTCATGTCGATCGGCGAGGAAGAGGGGAAGGGGAACGAGCTCGCGCTCGCGGCCCACACGCTCCTCAAGACGACGCCGGGCGTCCGCTTCCACGGCAACGTCGAGGGCCGCGACCTGCTCGCCGGCACCACCGACGTGGTCGTCACCGACGGCTTCACCGGGAACGTGATGCTCAAGCTCGCAGAGGGCGAGGCGAAGGTGATCTTCGGGCTCGTGCGCGACGCGCTGCGATCGTCGCTGCGGGCGAAGATCGGCGGCTTGTTGGTGAAGCCGGCGCTGCGCTCGATCGCCGATCGGCTCGACCCCGGCACCTACGGCGCGCAGCCGCTGCTGGGCGTCGCCGGGTACGCCTTCATCGGCCACGGTTCGGCCGACGCACGAGCGGTGCGCAACGCGCTCGGGACCGCGGCGCGCATGATCGAGGCCGGCGTGCTCGACCGGATCACCGCCGGGGTGGCGGCGATCGGCGGCGCCGACGTCGCGGCTCAGGGCGCAGGCGGCGCCGCGTAGGTCCAGGTCAGGAAGCGCGCCTCGGGCAAGCCGGGGGCGGCGAGGACGAACTCGCACCCCGATGACGTCGCTGGGACCCGCACGTCCAACGCGCAGAGGGTGCCGCCGGTCGTGGCGACGACGGCGTAGTCGTTGGCTTCGACCGTGACCGCGACGGCGGCGGGCGCGGCGCCGACGCCGACCGCGGCGACCGAGGTCGGCGTCGAGGCGCCGTCGGCAAATGCGACCTGCGCTTGGTTCGGAGCGAGCGCGAGCACGCCGGGACCCCCGCCGACGAACAGCCGCGTGGCCCCAGCGAACGCGGGCCTCGTGGCGGCGGTCGCGTCCGGCGCGAAGCCGCGGATCTCGGGGTCGCCGCTCGGCGGGCGAACGAGCGTCCACCAGGTGCCCCGCGCCACGGAGACGTCGAGCAGTTCGTCGACGCTGGGTACGACGGCTTCGGCGCCGGTCGTCGCGACGGGGTTCGCGAAGCGGCGCGTCTCGAGGACGCGGTCCTCGCCGACCGCAACGCGCACGGTGGTGAAGGTCGCGGGGTCGGTCGCGCCGGGACGGATGCCGACGGCGTCGTACGGGGAGGGTTCGGACCACGTGGTGACGATGCCCTCCACCCGGTCGACGACGTGGATGCGGCCGTCGCCCGGTGCGTCCACGTCGCCACACAGGTCCCACAACGCGACGTAGCGGGATGGGCTCGTCGCGGGACCGCCGACGACGAGCTGGCGCGGGCACACGGGTCCGAGGTAGGCGCCGGTCGTCAGGTCCGGTGCCCATGCCCGATCGCCGTCGGTCAGCGCGAAGGGCGCGCCGACCCGAGGCACGGTCGTCGACGGGTCGTCCCCGAGGTCGGACAGGTCGAAGCCGTGGAGCGCCGCGTTCGCGCCGGCGACGTCGCTCGTGAGCACCCACGCGGCTGTCGGAACCCCTTCACGCGGCGTCGCGTCGAGCGCCACCAGCGTGGCCCCGGCGTCGAAGGTGAACGCCGTCGGAGCGACCAGCCGGAGCGCCCGACTCGTCGGCGTCAGGTCGACGGCGACGAGCCCCAAGCTCGGCGGCGTCGTCGTGCGCGCCACGACGACCAGCGTCGGCAGCGCGGGCGTCGACGTGCCCGTGCAGCCACTCGCAAGCAGCGCGCCCGCCGCGGCGATGGCGAGCGCGCGCGCGACCCTCACGGCGCCTCCTCCCGCAGCGGTGCGCGCGGCAGCACGAGGTCGGTCTCGAACACCTCGGAGAGGCCGGTGCCGCCCCCCGGACCGGTCAGCGCGATGCGCACCGCCCCGGTCGAGGAGTCCCACGCCCCCACCAACGCCCAACAGCAGCGATCCCACACGAAGAACACCTCCGGACGCACGGTCCACGGCGAGCGCGCCGCGTCCGTGCCGGTCAACTCCCACACGTCGGTCAAGCGCGCCCCGACGAGCCATTCGTCGCTCGCGCGCACCGCGAGCGTCAGGTCCTCGATCGACAGGGTGCTGCGCGCGTACTCGCCGGCGGCAGCGTCCCACGTCCCCTGGTACCCGAGCCGACCCTGGAACCCGACCCGCTCCCACGCGTCCGCCCCGAAGGTGACGGCTGCCCGTCGCAGGTAGGTCTCGTCCTGGACGGCGTCGGCAAGCTGCCATTCGGCCAACCCGTCGAGGCTGAGCGCGACCGGGCCGAGCTGCTCCTGCACCAACGCCAGCCGCACCTCGAAGCGGGTGTCGCGGCGCCCTCCGTCCGCCGCCAGCGCTGGGTCGAGCGTCGACCGCCACGTCGCCTCCCACCGCGGTGCGACGCGCTCCGGCGCGTCCACCAAGCGCACGCTCACGGGCCGCGGGCGCGGTTCCGGGGCCTCGTGGCCCAGCCACTCCGGCGGAAGCCAGACGAACCCGCGCGCCTCCAGCGTCGCGACGCCGCGCCACGTCGCCTGGATGCGCGCGTCCGCGACGACCGCCGTCGGGAGCTCGATGCGCTCGCGCAGCTCGACCGCGAGCGGCCCGGCGTCCGCGCGCATCAGGACGGTGAGCTCGGTCACGCGCAGGTCGTTCAGGTCGAGGCGCGCGTCGAGCTGCACGCCGGGCCTGGTGTCGCCGGCGCGCAGGCTACCGAGCGTGGCGGTCGCGCGACCGTCGCTCCACCCCGGCAGGCCCTCGGCGTCCGCAGCCACGTGGGTGGCATCGAGCGACAGCGACGCCACCCGGTCGAGCGAGGCCCTCCAGGCCAGCGTCGTGCGCCCCTCGTCGACCCGGGGCGGACCGAGGTCGCTTTGGAGGTCGATCACCTGCGTGATGGAGGAGCGCACCTCGGCGTCGCCGATGCGCCCCTGCACCCCGAAGCGGGCGGTCAGCGTGCCCGGATCGTCGTCGGCGATCGGCCAGCGATGGGCGAGCGACGCGTCGACCCAGGGTCGGTCCCCGAAGAGCGTCAGCGTCGAGTTCAGCGGTTGCCAGCCGACCGTCTCGGGGCGGCGAGCGTCCGTGAACACGTACCCGCCGTCGCTCGTGAGCGCGATCCACGGGGCGAACCGCACCGAGAGTCGACCGGTGATCTCGGTGCGCGCTCGCGGCGAGGCGGCGTCGAAGCGGAACGGCGTCTCGCCCTCCTCGACGTCGCGCAGGTACGCGAGGGCGAGCTGGCCGGCAGCGCCGAACTGCTGGTCGAACCCGACCCGGGTGCGCCAGGTGATCGCCCGCTCGCCGGAGCCGTAGTACCGCCCCTCGAAGCCGTTGTCCGCTTCGAGGCGCGCGCCGGTCCAGAGCGCGATCGGCTCGAGCCGCACGGTGTGGGCGGCGAGCGCCCGCCCGCCGGAGACGATCCCCTGCGTGGCGGCCTCGCGGTTTGCCGGGTTCGCGACGTCTTCGAACACGCCGAGGTCGAGGAGCGCGGTCGTGACCTGGAGCCGGCTCAAGCGCCAAGGGGTGGTGTCGAGCGGCTCGAGGCGCAGGCGCACCCCCGTGCGGCGCGGGACCGAACGCCCGGCGTACGCCGGTGGCGTACGCGGATCGACGTCCGGATCGGAGTCGATGAAGCCTTGCGCGTCCACGGTGCCACGGGCCCCCGAGCCGGTGCCCACCAGCGACGCGCGGTACGTCCAGCGGCCCGAGGTGCGGGCGTCGTCGCGCGCGAGCTCCAGGTCGATCGCCGGGCTGGGTCCGTCGGGCTCGGTCGCGTACGCCGCCCGCACCGTCCAGGTCGCGGGCGATCGCGGACGGTCCGGGTCGGTGGGGTCGGGACCGCGGCCGGGATCGAAGGCGACGCGCAGCACGGCCGTACCGAGTGCGTCGTACGCCCGGTGGTCGAGTTCGAACCCGAACGCGTCGGTCTCCACCGCGCCCCCCAGGAGGCGGCCCGCGAGGCCGCCGTCGCGCGCCGTGTCGACCTCGGCCAGGTAGCGCACCGTGAACGTGCCCAGCGCGGAGTCGCCGGCGACGTACGGCCAGCGCACCCGCACCTCGGCGCGCTCGGTGCCGGTGCCGCTGCGCACGAGCAGCTGCGGTTGCCGGTCGCCCGTCGCCAGCGGCAAGACGAGCACCGGCAGGCCGAACAGGTCGACGCCCCGCACCACGATGACGGCGTCGAAGGCGACGAGCCGATCGCCCGGGTAGAGCACCATGCGGGCCGCTCGGAACCCGTAGTCGGGAATCTCCTGGTCGCAGCGCGTGCACGGGGACGCGAACGCGTTCGCGAAGGTCACCTGGCCGGGCAGCCGCTCCGCGAGCGCGCCTTCGACGTCGATCGCGCTGGTGAACACGACGGCCTCGATCGCGCGCACGCGCTCCTCGGCGAGGTCGACCTCGAGGTCGCGGCCCTCGACCCGTTCCTCGCCGCGGGTGAACGACCCGAGCCCGACCACGCGCACGATGCGACCGGCTACGTCGATCTCGAGGCGTTGGCCCTCGACGGTCACGTCGTCGACGGTGACGGTGACCGCGGTTCCGCTCAAGACGATCAACTCGGCCTCGGTGCCGTCGGGCAGCGTGTACGTGCGCAGCTCCAGGCGCGCGTCCGGATCGCCGCCCGTGTCGACCGTCAGGGTCGCGGCGAACGCCCCGCCGGCCAGCGCGAAGCAGGCGAGGAGCACCGCCGCGGGCCAGCGGCGGACGCTTCGCAGGACGTCGCGCGCCGTCATCGCCGCGCCGTGCGCGCCAACAGGAGCAGGCCTGCGACCGCGTACAGCGCCACCGGCGCCCAGCCGGCGGCCCAGGCGGGTACCGTGCCCTGCGCGCCGAGCAGCTTCGCCACGCTCCAGGTCGCGTAGTACAGGAAGGTCAGCACGAGGACCGCCACGAGCCCCAACGGCGCGGTTCGGTGCACCCCCGCGAACGCCACCGCGACCGCGAAGAGCGCGAACGCCAAGGCTGCGGCCGGCTCGGCCATCTTGCGGTGCAGCGCCGTCCACTCGGCTGCGGCGTCGCGTCCGCCTTCGCGCAGGCGCGCCAGGAGTTCGGGGAGCGGGAGCGTCACGAGGTCGCCCGTGCCGACCGCCGCTGCGGTCAGGCCGCGAACGGGGAGCACCGCGGTCGCGGCGCGCACGTCGAGCACCGTGCGCCCGTCGCGGAACGAGCGCAGCCGCAGGTCTTCGAGGCGCCACACGCCGCCATCGGGGTCGGCGACGCCGCGGGCGGCCTCGATCAGCTGCCGCGGTCCCGCGGAACCGCCCGGCGCGACGACCGTGATGCCTTCGAGGACGCCCGCCCCGGTCACCGAGCGCAGGAAGATCGACCGGCCGAGCGCGTCCTGGAAGAACGCGCCGCTGCGCAGGACCGTCTCGGGGCTGCGAAGCAGGATCTCGCGCTGCACCTCGAGCGCGCGCGCCTCGCTCCAGGGCACGAGGACCTCGTTGTTGAGCACCGTGAGCAAGGCGACCACCGCGCCGACCGCCAGCACCGGCGCCACCGTCGCGCGCGGCGCCAAGCCGAGGTGCAGCGCAGCCCGAAGTTCGCCGTCCTGGGTCAGGCGCGTGAGGGCGAGCAGCGCGGCGAAGAGGAGCGCCAGCGGCAGGCCGGCGGCCGCGGCGGCCGGCAGCTTGAGGAGCAGGTACGAAGCCACGATAGCGGCCGGGACGCCGCGGGCCAGGACGTCGGCGAGGACCCCGAGGAGGAACGAGGTCAACAGCAGCAGCGTCAGGACCACGAGCCCCAGCGCGTAGAGCGGCGCCACCTCGCGCGCGATCGCCCGCCCCCACGTGGTCACGGCGCGGTCACCGCCGCGCCGTCCCCACCGCGAGCACGACGCCCGCCAGGCCGACCGCTGCGGGCGTGGCCCAGGCGGCCGTGATCGCCCCCAGCACCCCCTGGTCGAACATCGCGCCGGTCAGCGTCCAGGTGGCCCAGAAGCCCACGAGGAGGGCGATCGTCATCGCGAGGCCCGCACCGCGCCCGCGCACCCGCAGCGCCAGCGCGCCGGCGGCCAAGGCGAAGACGGCTGCGCTCGAGGCGTCCGCCAGGCGCCGGTGGAGCGCGAAGCGCGCCGCGGCCACGTCGGCACCGGCGGCGCGCAGCTCGTCGATCCGCTGGGCGAGGTCGGTGAGGGTCTGCTGGTCCGGTCGGGCCAGCGTCGCTTCCGGCGTCGCCTCCAGCGGGAAGGGGAGGGTGAGGAGGTCGACGGTGGTCGTGGCGGTCGCGTCGGCCCCGGCGGGGGTCTCGCGCGCACCTTCGAGCCGCCACGTGCGCTCGGTGGCGTCCCACGTCCCCCGCGGGGCCGTCACGGTGCGGCCGTCGGCGAGGACCACGAGGACGCCGGTCAGGTCGGCGCGACTCGGGTCGTCGCGGTCGGCGCGCAGCCGGGAGGCGAAGAAGGTGCCGACGCCCTCGACGGCGAAGCCGGCGTCTGCCTGGCTCGCGGCCGGGGGGCGCACGTAGAGGAAGGCTTGGATGTCGGCCTGGTACGCGGCCTCGCCCCACGGCTCGAGCCAGCCGTTGACCACCAGCGCGACCGCCGACACGCCGAGGCCCCCGAGGACGAGCGGCACCAACAGCCGGCCGGGGGGGACGCCCCCGGCGTAGGCGGCCTTGAGCTCGGCGTCCTTCGCCAAGCGCCCGGCGGCCACGAGGATCGCGAACACGACCGCGAGCGGCAGGGTCAAGTGCAGGAACCACGGGAGCTTGAACAGCACCAAGCGCCCGACCTGCGCGAACGAGGCCGACTGCTCCACGAGGAAGCGCGCCAACACGCTGAGCAGGTCGATCGACAGCAGGAGGCAGAGCGAGGCGACGCCGACTCCGTACAGGCCGGCCGCCTCGCGCAACAAGTAGCGGCCCAGACGCGTCGTCACCCTGCGAGTGTACCCGCGGTCGGTGGCCGGCACGGGTACGCTCGGCGCATGCCCACCACCGTCCGGCTCGCCGCGGTGCAGATGCGCTGGACCGCCGCCGATTTCCGCAGCGGCGAGGCGTTCGCAGCGCGCGTGCTGGACCTGAGCCGAGCGGCCGTCGCCGGCGCAGGCGGGCACGCGCTCGTCGCGTTCCCGGAGTTGGTGGGGCTACCGTTGTTGGCCACGGCGGCCGGCGCATCGGACGCCCTCGAGCACGGATTGATCCGCGCGCTCGTCGGCTGGGCGGTCCAATCGCCCGGTCGCTGGGCGGGCGCGGCGTGGCGCCACCACGTCGGACCGCTGGCGGGTGCGTACGCGGCGCTCGCGCCTGCTGCGTTCGCGCTCCAGCGCGACGCGTTCGCCGCGGCGGCGCGGGCGACCGGCGCGACGGTCGTCGCCGGCAGCGCCCTCCTGCCGACCGTCGCGTTCGAGGCCGCGCGTGGGGTGCACGTCGTCGACGCGGCACCCCAGAACGTCGCGCTCGTGTTCGCGCCGAGCGGCGCCCTGATCGGGCGGGCCGCGAAGGCCTTCCTGACCTCGGGGCTCGAACGCCGGGTCGCGTTGCGGCCGGGGCGCGTCGCGGACCTGCCGGTGCTCGCCACCCCGGTCGGTCGCGTGGGGGTCGCCGTGTGCCTCGACGCCTGGTACCACCACGTGCTCGAGCGCTTCGACGGCTTGGGCGCCGAGATCGTGGTGCAACCGTCGGCGAACGACGCCCCGTGGCGGCGGCCCTGGCCGCCCGACCCGCGGCGCACCGAAGAGGACGCGTGGCTCGGGCTCGGGCTGCGGGCCGGCATCCAGGGGCGGGCCTCCCTGCGGTACGGCGTCAACCCGATGTTGGTGGGCGACCTGGCACCGCTCGCGCCGCGGGGCCGCTCGGCGATCGTCGCCCGCGTCGCCGGCGACGCCCGCGAGGACGTGCCGGGATGGGGTCCCGGGTTGCTGGCGCTCGCGCCGACCGACGACGAGGAGGCGATCGTCGCGGTCGACGTCGCGCACCCGGGCCGATGACGGGAACGATCCCGAGGCGCGCATCCGCCCGCCGTTGCCCACGACGTCCAGAGCGTGAGCGTCGCGTCGGGCCCCTGGTAGCATGCCGGACGTGACTGGCACGCTCGGGCTCTTCTCGCTCGTCGACTTGTTCCAACTGCTCGCCGCCTCCGGGCGAACGGGCAGGCTGGCGGTGCAGCACCCCCTTGGCCGTGCACGCGTGTACTTCGAGAAGGGGCAGGCGCGCCACGCCGAGTTCGGAGCGCTCGAGGGCGAGGCCGCCGTCGATGCGTTGTTCGCCGACGAGCGCGGCACCTTCGCGTTCACGGCCGGGCTCCCGGCGCCGCGCACCACGATCGAAGGCTCGACCGAAGGGCTCCTCCTGGACGTCCTGCGCCGCGTGGACGAACGCCTTCGGGACGACCCGGACGGCGACGCCGCCCCACCGCGCGACGTCGTGCCGTTCGCGCCCGAGTCCGCCCAGCCGGTGGCGCTCCCGCTCGCCGAGCTCGAACGCCGCGTCCTCGCGGCCGTCAACGGCCACTGGACCGCCGCCCGCATCGCCGACGAGCTCGACGTCGACGAGCGCATCGTCCGCCAGGTGGTCGGTCGTTTGGTTCAGGTCGGCTCGCTGAGGCTGCGCGCCCGGCGCCCTCGCACCGCCCAGTTGGTCGTGCGACTCGCTTCGGGCCGCCTTCCCGACGGCGCCGTCGGCGTCGACGCCGGCATCGTCCGCGCGTGGAACGAGACGGTCGGCACCCCCGTTCGCTTCGTCGCGCTGCGGCGTGCCGATGGCAGCGCCATCGCCGTCCCGCTCGCCCCCGTGGACGGGGCGGGGCCGTACCTGCACGTGCCGCGGACCACCCTCCTGCGGCTGGACC
>JAGXHO010000109.1 GCA_024636105.1 Trueperaceae bacterium
CGTGTTCCGCAACTTCGTGGTGCGCGGGTCGCCCGCCGAAGGCCTGTTCCTCGGCGCGTCCGACGACGTCGTGATCGCGAACGTGCGCGTTCACGAGTCCGCCGCCAGCGGCATCTTGAGCCTCGGCGGCGACCGCAACCTGTTCAGCCAGGTGATCGTCCACGACAACGTCGACCGTCCGGACGGCGGGGACGCCGATGGCATCAGCATCTCGAGCGGCAACGGCAACCGGATCGAGCGCTGCATCGCGTACCGCAACTCCGACGACGGCGTGGATACCTGGCTCTCCACGAACACCCTCGTCGAGCGCTGCCTGGCGTTCGCCAACGGTCGGCTGGACGGCGACGGCAACGGCATCAAGGCCGGCGGCGGCGGTGCGCGCGTGGGCACCGTGGTGCGATGGAGCGTCGCCTTCGGCAACCGCGCCAACGGCTTCGATGCCAACTCCGGTCGCGGCGTGCGCTTCGAACAGAACACGGCCTTCGGCAACGGGGGCTACGGCTACGAACTCGACGACGCGATCGCGCGGAACAACCTCGCGGTCGACAACGCGGCGGGCGCGCGGTCGCAGGCGAGCACGACGCGCCTGGAAGCCGGGAACTCGTGGAGCCTCGGTCGCCCGGTGGACGCTTCGGTGTTCGTCAGCATCGACCCGACCGATTCGGACTTCTTGGCGCTGCGGCGCGACGGGCTCGCGGCGTCCGCGGGGGTGCCGCTCGACGATTCCTCGCTACCGTCCGACCTGGGCGCGATGCCCGTGGGGCGCGACCTGGACGACCTGATCGGTACCTCGGTGGCGCCCTTCAGTGGGGCCGCCGCGCCCTGATCGGCGCCGCCTCCTCGATCAGGCGCTCGTACAGGGCGTCGTGGGCGGCCAAGACGGGGCGAAGGTCGAACGCGCGCATGGCCTCGCGGCCGGCACGGCCGAGCGCTGCCGCTTCGGAGGGATCGTCGACCACGCGCCGGAGCGCCGCCGCCAGCGCCTCGACGTCGCCGACGTCCACGAGCAGCCCGGTCTCCGGCGTGACGAGCTCGGTGACGCCGCGCACGCGCGTGGCGATCACCGGGCGCTCGAGGCACGACCCCTCCATGATCGACCGCGGCAACCCTTCCCGCTCCGAGGGCAGGGCGAGCGCTACCGAGGCGCGCAGCAGCGCCGGGACGTCGCTCCGGTAGCCCAGCAACCGCACCCGGTCGCCGATGCCCAGCGCCGCCGCCTGCGCGCGCACCGCGTCCTCCAGCGGGCCCACCCCGGCGAGCGCCAGCACCAGGTGCGGCCGATCGGCGCGGGCCAGCGCCGCGACCAGGTCGCGATGGCGCTTGCCGGGGTTGAACTCCGCGAGCATCGTCACCAGCGGTTGCCCCGGGGCGAGGCCGAGCTCCGCGCGCACGCGCGCCACGTCGGCGTCGGTGACGGCCGCCGGGTCGTACCGGTCGGTGTCGACGCCGATGCCGGGCATGTAGGTGACCCGCTCGCGGCTGGCGAACGGCCAGCGCTGCGCGGCAGCCTCGTCCTCCCGGTTGATGACCACCTGCGCGTCCGTCCAGCGGCTCGCCAGCACCTCGATCCCGTAGAACACCGCGTTGCGGTGGGGGGCGTTGCCCTTGAAGAAGTGGAACCCATGGGCCGTGTACACGACCCGCACGCCCGTGCGGCGACGCAGGCCGCGCAGCGCGAAGCGCGTGACGAAGGCGGCGATCGGGTCGTGCACGTGCACCAGGTCGTAGTCCTCGCGCTCGACCAGCGCCTGCAGCACGCGCACCGCTTCGGTCAGGTTGGCGGGGTCGGCCGGGGATCGCGACCATGGAACGTGGTGGACGGCGTCGAAGGCCTCCACGACCGCCGGTGCCTCGGGTGCGCCGCGCGCCGCCGCAGCGACCCGCCAGCCGCGGGCCCGATAGTGGGCGGCGTACGGCAAGAGGAAGGCCTTGAGCGTGTCGGGCACGCTCGCGACGATCAGCAGGCGGAGCGCTTCGCTCACGCACCCTCGCTCAGGAACCAGCCGACGGTGTGAGCGATGCCGGTGGCGACGTCCACGACCGGCCGGTCGCCGAGCTCGCGCTCGGCGCGGCCGACGTCGGCGCGAGAGTGGCGCACGTCGCCCAGGCGCGGCGGACCGTGTTCGGCCTGCGCGGCGGCCACGCCGGCGGGCGCCGCGGGGTGCGCGGCGAGCGCGTCGCGGAGCGCGTCGAACAACTCGAGCAGGTCGGTGCTGCCCCCCGTGGCGACGTTGTAGACGCGATGCCAGCCGGGTTCCGCCGGGTGGGTGGCCGCCAGCAGGTTGGCGCCCACCACGTTGGCCACGTGGCAGAAGTCGCGGGTCTGGCCGCCGTCGCCGTGCACGACGCAGGCGGCGCCGTTGCGAAGGCGGTCGATCCAGGCGGGGATCACCGCTGCGTACGCGCCCGCCGGGTCTTGGCGAGGACCGAAGACGTTGAAGTAGCGCAGCCCCACCGAGCGGGTACCGCCGGTGGCGGCGAAGGCGGCGGCGTAGAGCTCGTTCGCCGACTTGCTCGCCGCGTACATCGAGAGCGGCGCGCCGAGCACCTCCTCGCGCTTGACCGGGGCGTCGTCGTCCCCGTAGCTGGCGCTGGACGCGGCGTACACGACGCGCTCGACGCCGGCCGCCTCCGCCGCCTGCAAGACGTTCAGGAAGCCCTCGACGTTCACGCGGTGGCAGCCGAACGGGTCCTCGACCGACTTGGGCACCGAGACGAACGCGGCATGGTGGAGCACCACGTCGGCGCCGCGCACCGCGGCGGCCACGTCGTCGGGACGGGTCACGTCGCCCTCGACGAAGCGGTACCGCTCCGCGGCGGCCGCGCCCACGCGGGCGCGCACGTCCTCGACGTTCGCGCGGTAGCCGGTGCTCAGGTCGTCGAGCCCTACCACCGTCTGCCCCCACCCCAGCAGCGCTTGCGTGAGGTGCGAGCCGATGAAACCGGCGGCTCCGGTGACGGCGAAGGAGCGCGGGCGCGCTCGCAGGGCAGCGATCCGTTCGGCGTACGGCTCGACGTCGTCGAGGAAGCGGCGGACGTCGGTGGGGTCGGTCATCGGGGGTCCTCCATCGGGGTGCCGGCGAGCAGGCGGCGGTAGAGCGCGATCCAAGCGTCGACGACGCGCCCGAGGTCGAACTCGGCGGCGACGTGCGCGCGCGCCGAGCGCCCCCAAGCCGCGCGTTCGGTCGCCGTCAGCGCCATGGTCTCGCTCATCGCCGCGGCGAGCGCGGCTGGCTCGTGGGGCGGCACCAAGCGGCCGGTGGCGCCGTCGCGAACGATCTCGGCGTTCCCGCCGACGTCGGTCGCGACGATCGGCAAGCCGCTCGCACCGGCCTCGAGGAGCACCATCGGCAGCCCCTCCCAGGCCGACGACATCGCGTAGCCGTCGGCGGCGCGCATCAGGTCGGGCACGTCGGCGCGCGCACCCAGGAAGCGCACCCGTGCCGGGTCGAGACCCAGGGCGTCGCGGCGCGCTTCGAGCTCGGCGCGGAGCGGCCCATCGCCCACGAGCAGCAGCACCGCGCGCGGCGGCAGCGTGCGCGCCGCCTCCAGCATCGTGGGCACGTCCTTCTGCGGCTCCAAGCGCCCCACCGCCAGCCAGGCGAAGGCGTCGTCGGACAGCTCCAGGGCGGCTCGCACACGGGCGCGCGCCTCGGGATCGGGCTCGAAGCCGGCGACGTCGAGCCCGTTGGGCATGCGCACGATGCGCCCGTGCGGGGCGGCGCGCACCGACACGTAGCGGTCGACGGCGGCCTGGCAGACGTTGGTGGTGAGGTCGCCGAGGCCGTCGGTGGCGCGGTAGGCGAGCTCGCGCCAGCGGGCGCCCTCGGTGAGGTTGTGGGCGGTCGACACGAGCACCGGCACGCGCGCCAGCGGGCGCGCCAGGCGCGCGAGCAGCACGGCGTGCACCATGTGCGCGTGGGCCACGTCGGGGCGGAAGGTGCGCCAGGCGCGCGCCAGACGAACGAGGGCACGCGGGTCGGGGATGCCGGAGCGCATGCCGAGGTCCAAGGACTCGATCCCGTGCAGGGCGAGGTCGTAGACGTACGCCTCGGGTCGGCGCATGCTGACGACCTGAACCGGATGACCGCGTTTGCGCAGCTCCTGCGCGAGCAGGAAGACCTGCGTCTCGGCGCCGCCGCGCAGGAGCGAGGTGGTGACGAGCGAGATGCGTTCGAGGGGCTGCGTCATGGGGCCACCACCCGTGGCTGCAACCCCAGGACGCTCTCGTAGCGCGCGGCGATCGTCTCGGGGGCGTACCGCGCGCGCCAGGTGGCGTCCATCGGCCGCCGATCGCCGGCCAGGGCGGCGACGATCGCGTCGGCCATGGCGGGCTCGTCGCCCACGGGCACCAGCCACCCCAAACGACCACCGTCGGTGACCTCCGCCGGGCCACTCGGGCAGTCGGTGGCGACCGCAGGCGTATCCAGCGCCATCGCTTGGATGAGCACGTTGGGAAGGCCCTCCCAGGCCGACGAGAGCACGAACGCGCCTGCCGAGGCCAGCGCGGGGAACGGGTCGGGGTCGAAGCCGGGCATCGCGACGGCGTCGACGACCCCGAGGTCGACTGCTAGAGCCTCGAGCTCGGGGCGGCGGCCCCCCTCGCCCAAGATCAGCAGCCGGCACGGGCGGCGCCCGCGCGCGGCGGCGAAGGCGCGGAGCAGCACGTCGAAGCCCTTCTGCGGCTCGAGGCGGCCGACGCCCAGCACCACGGGCGGGCCGCCGTCGTGGAACCACGGGTGCGCCGGTGCGCGGCCGGCGCCGGCGAGCACCCGCGGGGTGACGACCGGGTTGCCGATCACCACGACGTTGTCGGCGGGCACGCCCAGCCCGTCGCGGACGGCGCGCGCCACCCCCTCGCTCACCGCTACCACGCGGTGCGCGCGCGGGTAGAGGCGGCGCATCAGCCAGCCCACCACCCGGCCGCGGCCGCCGTCGGAGCCGAGGTCGAGCGGCGCGGTGTTGGCTTCGCGCACGACGACGCGCACCCCTGGGGCGAAGCGGGCCGCGAGCAGGGCGACCACGTTGGCGTGTTCGAGGGTGGCGAGCATGGCGTGCGGGCGGCGGCCACGGAGGTACCGCACCAGCGCCGGCAGCGCGGCCGCCACCCGGCCCGCACGCAGGTCGACGATCGGCACCGATGCCGGCACGTCGGAGAGGAAGGGACCGGAGCGATCGGCAAGCACCAGCTCGACCCGGTGGCCCGCCGCGGCGAGCGTGGTGGCAAGGTCCACCACCACCCGCTCGGCGCCACCACCGGCAAGCGAAGGGAGGAAGAGCGCGAGGTCGGGGCGCTCGGTCACGACGCCTCCTCGGCGGGCGCGCCGCCGGTCGCGCTGCTCGCGCCGCCGCTCGCGCCGCCGCGCGTCCCGCCGCGCGGCAAGAGCGCGTCGTGCGCAGCCCAGAACCGGTCGGCCGC
>JAGXHO010000110.1 GCA_024636105.1 Trueperaceae bacterium
GTTCTGCTGGCGGCGCTTGAGCTCGCGCTCGACGCGCAGGCTGCCGGCGATCAGCCACAGCATCCCCAGGATGACGAGCGCGAAGAACGGTCCTTCGAAGGCGAACATGCGCTGCGTCGATCGGGTGGCCGCTTCGGCGGCGCGCTGCGCCTCGGGGTCGATCTCGAGGCGCCCGGCGGTGGTCGCCTGCAGGTGCGGGTAGCGCGCGAGGAGCGCGCTCGAGCGGCCGGGGTCGGCAGCGAGCAGATCGTTCGCGGTGGCGACGTCGCGGGTCCAGGCCGCGGCGCGCTCCTCGGCGGCCGCCTCGAGCGCCCGCCCCTGGAACACCATCCACCACGCCACCTGAGCGAGGACGAAGGCGACGATCACGAAGAACGCGACGCGGGTAGCGGTGCGCGACCGCCCGCCCTGGAGGACCTCGGTCCGGCGGGTCATCCCGTCCAGCCCCCCTCCGCCGCTTCGATCGCGTGGTAGGTGAGGATCAGGTCGGCGCCGGCGCGTCGAATCGCGAGGAGCGTCTCGCGCACGGCGTCGGCGCGGTCGAGCGCGCCCACCGCGGCGGCGGCCTCGAGCATCGCGTACTCGCCCGACACCTGGTAGGCGACGAGCGGCAGCGAGGTGGTCGCGCGCACCCGGGCGATCACGTCCAGGTAGGGGAGGGCGGGCTTGACGAGCAGCAGGTCGGCCCCCTCGGCGACGTCGAGCGCCGCTTCGACGTCGGCCTCGCGCCTGTTGCGCGGGTCCATCTGGTAGGTGCGGCGGTCGCTGGGGGGGCGCAGGTCGTGGTGGCTGGCGCCGGTGGAGGGCGCCGACCCCGCGGCGTCGCGGAAGGGGCCGTAGAAGGCCGAGGCGTACTTGACCGCGTACGCGAGCACCGACACGCTCGTGTACCCGGTCGCATCGAGCCCCACGCGGATCGCGCCGACCCGGCCGTCCATCATGTCGGACGGGGCGACCACGTCGGCGCCCGCCTCGGCGTGGGCCACGGCCATGGCCGCGAGCCGCGGCAGCGTCGGGGCGTCTTCGACCACGGCGTGCGTCCCGTGCACGCGACCGGGCGCCAGCACGCCGCAGTGGCCGTGGTCGGTGTACCCGCACAGGCAGACGTCGGTCATCAGCACCAGGTCGTCGCCGAACGCGGCCCGGGCGGCGCGCAGCGCCGACGCCACCGGCCCTTCGGGGTCGGCGGCGGCGCTGCCGACCCCGTCCTTGGTGGCGCCGTCGACCACGCCGAAGAGCATCACCGAGCGCACGCCCGCTGCGAGCGCGCGTTCGAGCTCGGGCAGCAGGCGGTCGACCGACCGCCGAAGCGGTCGCCACGGCGCTGGCGGGCGCGTCGATCGCGTCCTCCGCGCCCTCGGGGCGCACGGTCGAAAGGACCGCCCCGTGAGCGCGCACCGCCCGCGCCGCCTGCGCACCACCCCGGCGCTCCGCGCCCTGGTCGCCGAGACCCACGTGGCCCCCGAGCACCTGATCTGGCCGACCTTCGTCGTGGGCGGTCGCGACCGGGTGGAACCGATCGCGTCGCTGCCGCGGGTGGCGCGGCGCTCCGTCGACCGGTTGCTGCCCGAGCTCGAGCGCGCGCTCGCGGCGGGCGTGCGCTCCGTGATGCTCTTCGGCGTCGTCGACGGCGCCGCCAAGGACGCGGTCGGCAGCGCCGCCGCCGACCCCGAGGGTCCGGTGGCCTCGGCGCTGCGCGCCGCCCGAGCCGCATTCGGCGACGACCTGGTGCTGATGACCGACGTCTGCCTGTGCGGGTACACCGACCACGGCCACTGCGGCGTGCTCGAAGCCGGCCGTCCGCATGCCGCCCACGCCGTGATCGCCGACGACCCGACGCTGCCGCGGCTGGCGGCCATGGCCGTAGCTCATGCCGAGGCGGGCGCCGACGTGGTCGCCCCGTCCGACATGATGGACGGCCGCGTGGCCGCGATCCGCGCGGGGCTCGACGCGGCCGGGCACTCGGGCGCGTCGGTGCTCGCGTACGCGGTCAAGTACGCATCGGCCTTCTACGGCCCGTTCCGCGACGCCGCCGGGTCGGCGCCTGGTGCTTCGCCCGCGCACCACGACCTGCGCCCACCCGGTGACCGCCGCACCTACCAGATGGACCCCCGCAACGTGCGCGAGGCCGACGTCGAGGCGGCGCTCGACGTCGCCGAAGGGGCCGACCTGCTGCTCGTCAAGCCCGCGCTCCCCTACCTGGACGTGGTCGCCCGGGTGCGTGCGCGCACCTCGCTGCCGCTCGTCGCCTACCAGGTCTCGGGCGAGTACGCGATGCTCGAGGCGGCCGCCGCCGTGGGCGCGCTCGACCGCGCCGACGCCGTGCGCGAGACGCTCCTCGCGATCCGCCGCGCCGGCGCCGACCTCATCCTCAGCTACCACGCGATCGAGGCGGCCGAAGGGGGTTGGACCGGGTGAACCGCCGCTCCGAAGACCTCCGCGGCGGCCGCTCGCGAACCGCCACCCGGGTCGCGTTCTTCGTGATCGTCGCCTTCGTACTCGCGCAGGTCGCGTGGTGGATGGTGTTCCAGGCGCGGGCGCTCGATGCGGCCGCCGAGGAGCGCGCGGCGTCCTGGTCGCGCGACGTCGCCTCCGCGAACCAGCTGCTCGCGGCCGACCCAAGCGCGATTGCCGCGCTGCTCGAGCGCTACCCGCACCTGCGGGCGACGGCCGTCGGGCGCCTCGACATCGACCCCGATGCCCAGCGCGCCGCCGAAGCCGCGACCCGCTCGACCCAGCGCATGTTCGCCTTCGAGGGTCCCTTCTTCGCGTTCGTGATCCTGGGGATGCTCTGGTTGATCGCCGGCAGCCTGCGCGTGGAGCGCGAGCTGAAGCGGCGCCAGCAGAACTTCCTGTCCGCGGTGACCCACGAGTTCAAGACGCCGATCGGCACGCTGCGGCTGTTGGTGCAGACGCTCTCGCTGCGGCCCGCGTCGCCCGAACGGACGGTCGCGTACCTGCGCAAGATGGAGACCGAGCTCGACCGCCTCGAGCGCACGAGCGACCAGGTGCTCGCCAGCGCGCGGCTGCAGCACGCCGACGCGCCGCCGGTGCTGGCCGCCGCCGACCTGAACACCGTCGTCCAGGGGCACCTCGGGCGCGCCCGTGCGGGCCTGGAGCAGCGCGGCGCCGTCCTCGAGATCGCCTACGCCCCAGCAGCGCTTCCGGTTTCGCTTGACCTGGACGCGTTCGCGATCGTGCTCCACAACCTGCTCGACAACGCGGTCAAGTACGACCGGCATCCCCAGAAGCGGATCCGTGTGACGCTGCACGCCGCGGGCGACCTGGTGCACCTGCACGTCGACGACGCCGGTCCGGGTCTGACGCGCGACGAGCGCGAGCGGGTGTTCGACCGCTTCTACCGCGCCGGCGACGAGATGACCCGGACGACCGCCGGCGTCGGCATCGGCCTCCACCTGGTGCGGACGATCGTCGAGTCGCTGCACGGCTGGGTGCGCGCCGAGGAGAACCCGGCCGGCGCCGGGGCGCGCTTCACGGTGGTGCTGCCGCGGCGGGTGGCGGCGGCCGAAGAGGGCGCCGCGACCACCAGCGGCGGCGTGCGCACCGCGGAGGCGCGGGCGTGAGCGCGCGCGTGGTCGTGATCGAGGACGAAGCCGCGATGGCCGATGTCCTGCGCGACAACCTGGAGGCCGAGGGGTACCGGGTCACGATCGCCCCCGACGGGCCGGCCGGGGAGGCCGAGTGGGCCGCCGGGGCTGATCTGGTGGTCCTGGACGTCATGCTCCCAGGTATCGACGGCTTCAGCCTCTGCGAACGCCGCCGCGCTGCGGGCGACGCGACGCCGGTCCTGTTCCTCTCCGCCCGGGGTGAGCCCGAGGACCGCGTCCGCGGGCTGCGCGCGGGGGGCGACGACTACCTGGCGAAGCCGTTCCACCTGCCCGAGTTCCTGCTCCGCGTCGACGCGCTGCTGCGCCGTCGCTCGTGGGGGGCGACCGGGTCGCCGATCGAGGAGCTCCGCTTCGCCGGCCACGCGGTCGACCTGCGGAGCTGGACGGCCATGCTCGCTGATGGCCGCCGCGAGGCGCTCGGGGTGCGCGAGGTCGGCATCCTGCGGATCTTGGCCGAGCGCGCGGGCCAGGTGGTCGGCCGCGACGACATCTTGGACGTGGTGTGGGGCGACGACGCCTTCCCCTCGTCGCGCACGATCGACAACGTGGTGCTGCGGCTGCGTCGGCTGTTCGAGCCCGACCCCTCCGCCCCCGTGCACATCCATACCGTCTGGGGGGTGGGGTACCGCTTCACGCCTGAACCCGAACCGGACCACGAGGAGGACCGATGAGCCTGCTGCTCCGCGCCCTGAAGGGTGAGGACACGCCGAGCGCGCCCGTGTGGGTCATGCGTCAGGCGGGCCGCCACCTACCCGAGTACCGCGCCCTCAAGGAGCGCCACGACTTCTGGACGCTCGCGCGCACGCCGGAGCTGACGGCCGAGGTCACGCTGCAGCCGGTGCGCCGCTACGGCATGGACGGCGCGATCCTGTTCAGCGACATCATGACGCCGCTCCCGCCGATGGGGCTGGACCTCGACTTCCGTCCCGGTCCGGTGCTGACCGCCCCCGTGCGCGACCGCGCGGCGGTCGACGCGCTGCGGGTGCCGAGCGAGGACGAGGTCGCCCCGTTCGTCGGCGACGCGATCCGGCTGTTGCGCGCCGAACTCGAGCGCGAGCACCCCGGCGCCGCGCTCCTCGGGTTCGGCGGGGCGCCGCTCACCCTCGCGACGTACGCGGTCGAGGGGTCGGGGAGCAAGGAGTACGCGCGCTTCCGCGCCTTCCTGCGCGCCGAGCCCGACGCGGCGCACGCCTTGCTGGGCAAGCTCGCCGACGCCTCGATCGCCTACCTGCGGATGCAGGTGAAGGCGGGCGCGCAGGCGATCCAACTGTTCGACTCCTGGGCCGGGCTGCACGACGCCGCGACCTACGCGCGCTTCGGAGCGCCCTACGCCAAGCGCGTGCTGGACGGACTCGCCGACCTGAAGGTACCGCGCATCTACCTGGCGCTCGACGGCGCCCACCTCGAACGCCAGGTCGCGGCGCTCCCGTGCGAAGCGCTGTCGGTCGACTGGCGGCGGCCGCTGGGCGCCTGGCGCGCCGTGGCGCCGGCCAAGACGCTGCAGGGGAACCTCGACCCGGCCGCGCTACTCGGACCGCACGACGCGCTCGAGGAGGAGGTGCGCGGGGTCCTGCGCGCCGGCCTCGGCGGCGCCCACGTGTTCAACCTCGGGCACGGCATCTTCCCCGAGACCGACCCCGCTGCGGTCGAGCGGCTCGTGGCCACCGTGCGCGGCTTCGACCGGCGAGCCCAGGCGGCCCGATGAGCGCACCCCCGGACCCCGTTCGGGCGGGCGACGCACGGCCCTTCGGCCTCGACCTCGACGGTCGCCGAGCGCGCGTGCTGGACGCGATGCTGACCGCTCAGGCGACGCTCGTCGCCGGCTTCGAGGCGCTCGAGGACGCGCAGGCGCACGAGGTGCCGAACGCCCTCGACCCGGACGTGGACGTCGACGCTGCCCCCGGCCGCTTCGGCCGCCACGTCTGGCGCCGGCCCGAGGGCGGCGGCGGCCAGGCGCGCGTGATCGAGGGGGGCAGGGTGTTCGAGCGCGGCGGCGTGAACGTCTCGGCCGTGCGCGGCGAGCGGGTGCCGCCCAGCCTCGCGGACACCCACCCCGGCACCGAGGGCCGCCCCTGGTTCGCCACCGGCGTCTCGCTGGTGCTGCACGCGCGCAACCCGTTCGTACCGGCCTTCCACGCCAACTTCCGCTACTTCGAGGTCGGTGGCGAGGGGCCTCCCGCCTGGTGGTTCGGCGGCGGCGCCGACCTCACGCCCGCGTACCCCGTCGACCACGACGTGCGCCACTTCCACGCGGCGCTGGCCGACTGGTGCGCCGCCCATCCACAGGCCGACTACTCGGCCTGGAAGGCGACGTGCGACGCGTACTTCACCGTGCGCCACCGCGGCGAGATGCGCGGCGTGGGCGGCGTCTTCTTCGACGAGCTCAGCCCGGCCGGCCGGGGCGACTTCGAGGCCGACCTCGCCTGCGTGCGGGGGGGCATCGAGGCGCTCCTGCCGGCCTACGCGCCGCTCGTGGAGCGCCACCGCCGCGACCCCTATACCGCCGCCGAGCGCGCCTGGCAGGCGGTGCGCCGCGGTCGCTACGTGGAGTTCAACCTCGTCTACGACCGCGGCACGCTCTTCGGACTCCAGACCGGCGGCCACATCGAGGCGATCCTGATGTCCATGCCGCCGGTCGCCCGGTGGGCGTTCGACCACCAGCCCGAGCCCGGCAGCCCCGAGGCAGCCGCGCTCCCCTACTTCCAACCCCGCGCATGGCTCGAGAGCCCCGGCGGGACCCCCGCGAGGAGCGACCCATGAGCGACGGACCGACCGGCATCGTGATGATGAACCTGGGGGGCCCCAAGACCTTGGGCGACGTCAACCCCTTCCTGCGCGCGCTGTTCGAGGACCGCGAGATCATCCAGCTGCCGCTGCAGAAGTGGCTCGGGCCCTTCATCGCCGACCGCCGCACCAAGAAGATCCAGCAGCATTACGCCGAGATCGGCGGCGGCTCCCCCATCCTGGCGTGGACCGAGGAGCAGGGGCGCGGGATGGTCGAGCGCCTCGATCGGCTGTCGCCGGCGACGGCGCCGCACAAGTTCTACGTGGCGTTCCGCTACATCGAACCGACCAGCGAGACGGCGCTGAAGCAGATGGCGGCCGACGGCGTGACGCGCGCGGTGGCCTTCACCCAATACCCGCAGTTCAGCTGCTCGACGACCGGCTCCTCGCTCAACGAGCTGTGGCGCGCGGCGCGCCGCGTCGGGCTCGCCGACCGCTTCACGTGGTCGGTGCTCGACCGTTGGCCCACGCACCCGGGCTTCGTCGACGCGATGGCCGAGACCGTCCTTCAGGGGCTCGCCAAGTTCGCCCCCGAGGACCGGGACGACGTGGTGTTGGTGTTCAGCGCCCACTCGCTGCCGCTCGACGTCATCGACCGCGGCGACGCGTACCCGGCCGAGATCGGGGCGTCGGTGCACGAGGTGATGGAGCGCCTCGGCTACGCCCACGAGTACCTGATCAGCTACCAGTCCGACGTCGGTCCGGTGCGCTGGCTGGGCGCCTCGACCGAATCGGTCTTGAAGGAGTTGGGCGAGAAGAAGCGCACCAACGTCCTGGTGGTGGGCATCGCCTTCACCAGCGACCACATCGAGACGCTGCACGAGCTCGACATCGAGTACGGCGAGGTGGCGCACGAGGCGGGGATCACGAACTTCCACCGCGCCCCGGCGTTCAACGGCATGCCCGAGTTCCAGGACGCGCTCGCCGATTTGGTCGCCGGCCACCTGGCCGACGGCGTCGCCTGCACCCCCAACTACGGCTTCCGCTGCCCCGGCTGCGTCAACCCGCAGTGCCGCAACGTGCTCAAGCCGGTGGCGCCGTACAAGCGCACGGCGGTGACGGTGTCGCCGAAGAACGCGCAGTACCCGACGAAGTAGGCCGATCGCTCGTCAGTGGTACCTTCAGAGGACCATGACGATGAAACCAGGAGGGCCGCTCCCCGTTCCGACAAGGCGCGCGCGTCGCACCGTTCGCCTCAATGCCAACGTGGATGTCGACGTTCATCGCGAACTCAAGGTCGCCGCAGCCGAGGAAGGGCGGTCCATGACCGAGTTGCTCGAAGAGGCCGTCTTGGCGTACCTCGACCGCCGCCGGACCGGTGGAGCGTGAGCGGCAAAGCCATACGCCAAGACGCTTTCGACGCTGCCTTCGCTCGTGCGAGCGAAATCGCGGGCGGGCAGAAGGCACGGGGGCCAGCAAGCCAATGGCTTGAAACGGTTCGGCAGTTGCGTGCAGCGCCGAGCAGCACGTTCTTGCCGATGTTCGCGACCGCTGCTTTGGCGCGTGCGACGGACCCGCACCTCGACCCGCTCACGCTCAAGGCTTCGGCCCGAGCGACCGATGGCCTGAAGTCATACTCGGCGCGCGGCGTGGCCACCAACCAGTTGATGCGACTCGCTCATGCCCACGACCTGGACCTGGGAACTACCGGGAACGAGCCACTGAACAACGCGCCCTTCTATGGCGCCGATCGCGTCGACGAGATCACGGACCGCGTACATGCGAACGCGCGCTCCTACTTCGAGGACCTACTCAACGCGCTCACCGCACTTCGTAGAGCAAGCCGAGAGGATGCGGAGAACGCTCTCGGCGCCGTCATCCAGCTCACGCGTCGAGTTGCACGTCCAGTAGGCCGGCCGGCAATCGTTCATGAAGAAGTCGATGTAGCAGAAGCGATGAGGCGCCTTTCTGAGTTTGTTGAACGGCGCTCGGAGCGCGGGGCGCGAGGGCAAGCGGTGGTTGCGGGGCTCTTTCGGTCCGCCCATCCCGGCACGACGACCGGTGGCGTGTATGCGCCCAGCAGCCACCTACCTGGAGACGTGCACGTTCGGCCCCGTACCGACACAGGCATCGTCTCACTAGCCGTTGAGGTCCGCCAGAAGCGCGTAACCGAAGCTGGCGTGTTGGCATTCGCCCGTAAGTGCGGTGGCAAGGGCATCCAGAACGCCATCCTCGTTGCGCTCCATCCGGAGCAGGAGCCGCTCGACACCAAGGGCCTGGCCCGCCGCTGCCTGCACGAGTTCGAAGTGGCCGTCCTCGTGGTCCCGTCTCTTCCGGAATTGTTCGCGCTCATCGCTTCGAGCGCCGGACAGCCGCATCATGCGCTCCTTCAACGGGCAGCCGACGCGATCGCTGATGCGCTTGAAGAAGTCGGGGCATCATCCGAAGCCCGCGCCGAGTTCTCGCGCCTCTGGCGCTGACGCTCGGACTCCAGCGATCGTCCTCAGTCGGCAGCGTTGGCGACGGCGGAACCTGGCCCTCGGCCGGTCCCGGGGTGGGCCGAGTGGCTTCCCCGCAGAACGAGGTACTCGTCCGGCACCGGGACGACTGCCTCCGCAGAAGGAATCGGCCGCCGGTACGGGATCGCTAGCGTTGGCACAAGGCTTCCGCCGTCCTCAAGCAGTTGGTGGCGAACAGCACGTCCGATCGTTTCGGCGAGGAGCGCGGGTACGGCGTTGCCGATCTGGCGCTGGACCGCGCGCCGGTTGCCCGCAAACTGCACGTGATCCGGAAACGTTTGAAGGCGAGCCAGTTCGCGCGTGCTCAGGTACCGGCTGTTCCAATGGAACGGTCCCACCGAAGGTCCTGGCTGTGCTTGGATCGTCCACGCCGGCTGGTCCTTCGCGAGTTTCAGGAGAAAGTTCCAGAAGCGAGTCCGCCAACCGAAGAGGGGCTCGCCTCCCTTGCGATCCGTGTGCCACAGGTAGTTCTCACCTTCGGGAATCGAAGGAAGGAGCTGTGCCCAGCGGCCTCGCGCCCTGAGGTTCTCACTGTGGTCCGGCTCGAGCCCGCCGATCGCATCCCACGCCGTCACGAACGGCTCGCGGCCCTCGCCGTGCGTCGGCTTCGGGAAGGAGAACGTACGTCCCCCCCGATGGCCAACCATAAAGAACCGCGTTCGCCGCTGCGGTACCCCGTACTCGACAGCGTTCAGGACTGACCACGCTAAGGTGTAGTTGACACCGCGCTCGCGGTTGATCTCCTCGACCGCGTCCTGGAGAAAGAGGAGTCCTTCCTCCTTACCCGAGTAGTTGATCCCATGAACGTTCTCTAGGACGAAGACTTCGGGTAGCGTGTCCCTCAATACGCGCATGTACGCCACGAGCGTGTCGGCTCGAGGATCGTCAAGACGCCTGGCATCACCAGACGCCCAGTAACCACTCTTTGAGAACGGCTGACATGGCGGGCCGCCAACGAGTAGAGCGGCTTCCCCCTCACCGAGTTCGGCCGAGCGCAGGAGAGACTCGCTCGCAACCGCGTGGATGTCGTCACAGATGACGTTCCACCCGTGCTCCGCGGCCGTGGTCGCGGCGATCGGGTCGAACTCGACGCCCACCCGCGTCTGAAAACCGGCCGCCTCGAGTCCGAGGTCTAGGCCTCCCGCACCGGTGAACAGGCTGATCGCAGAGCGCTCCGACATGACACGAGCATACCAGTACTCATTTACTCATCGCGCTTGTCTTGGGCACAGCCGACGCGAGCGACCGGGGCCCAGGGGTCGTCCATGACTCCTCCGCGGTACGCTCCACACGATGAACCGCGTCGCCGTCGTCGGCGGGGGCCTCGCTGGCCTCGCCACCGCCCACGCCCTGCTGCGCCGCCGCCCCGAGCTCGCGGTCGTGGTGCTGGAGGCCGCGGACGCGCCCGGCGGCAAGGTGCGCACGTCGGTTCAGGACGGCTATACCTTCGACTGGGGTCCGAACGGCTTCCTTGCCAACGTCCCCGAGACGCTGGCGCTCGCCCGCGAGCTGGGGCTCGAGGACCGACTGCGCCCCGCCGCCGACGCGGCCGCCCAGCGCTTCGTCTACCGCGATGGCGGGCTGCGCGCGCTGCCGACCTCGCCGGGCACCTTCTTGCGCTCGGAGCTGCTCTCGCTCCCCGGGAAACTACGCGCCCTCTCGGAACCGCTCCTCGCGCGCAAGGGAAGGCGCGAGGAGACCGTGCACGACTTCGTCGCCCGCCACTTCGGGCACGAAGCGGCGCGCGTCTTCGCCGGCGTCTTCGTCGCGGGTATCACCGCTGGCGACCCGCGCGAGCTCTCGGTCGACGCGCTCTTCCCGCGCCTGCGCAAGCTCGAGGCCGCCCATGGCTCGCTGCTGCGCGGCATGGCGGCGGCGCGGCGCGACGCGCGCGCGACGCCCTGTCTCTTATACACATCTGA
>JAGXHO010000111.1 GCA_024636105.1 Trueperaceae bacterium
GGCGGGCGCCGGTCCGGCGGAGCGCGATGGCGGGCGCCGCCGGGCCGGTCCTCGCGCTGCTGACCGTCGCCGGCTTCTGGGCTTGGGGCGCGCTCGCGAGCGGCCGCCACGAGGTGCCCGCCGAGCGCACCGCCCTGCTCGTCCAGGGCAACGTCGACCCGTTCGGCCGCGCCGTCTCGGCCGCCCAGGAGCTGTCGACCCACGTCGACCTCACCCGCCTCGCGGTCGGCCGGATGGCGGCGCCGCCCGACCTGGTCGTCTGGCCCGAGGGGGCAGTGATCGGCACCGCCCTCGAGGGCGCGCGCGGCACCGACGGGCGCGCCGCGATCCAAGCGGCCTCGCCGACGAGCACCTTCGTGGTGGGGGGGCGCGCGATCGCCCCGGGCGGCGCCGCGAACGCCGCCTTCGCGATCGCCGACGGCCAGCCGTGGGGCCGGTACGACAAGCACGTGCTGGTCCCGTTCGGCGAGCGCTGGCCGCTGCTCGAGGCCGCGCCATGGCTCTACCGGGGTGCGTTCGGCCTGCTCGGCCTACCGATGCTGGTGAACACGGTGCCGGGCGACGGTCCCGCGCCGCTGGGCACGCCGCTCGGCCTGCTCGGGGTCGGCATCTGCTACGAGAGCGTCTTCCCCACCGTGTCCGCGGCGATGGCGCGCGCCGGCGCCGAGGTGCTGGTCGTCATCACCAACGACGCCTGGTTCGCCGCCGGCGACGGTGCCCGCCAGCACCTGGACATGGGTCGCCTGCGCGCGATCGAGACGCGCCGGTGGCTGCTCCGCGCCGCCAACGACGGCATCACCGCCGTGGTCGATCCGTACGGCCGCGTGGTGGACGAGCTGCCACGGATGGTGGCGGCGACGCTGCCGGTGCGCTACGGCACCAGCACGGTCGTCACCCCGTACGCCCGCCACGCCGACCGCGCCCCGTGGGTGCTGGCGGCCTGGGCGCTGCTGGCGACCCCGATCGCGCTGTTGCGGCGCGGACGATGAAGGCGCGCACCTGGACGGCCCACCCGGGCGGCGCTATCATGCGCCCCCGATGAACCTCGTCCTCGTCGGCGGAGGTGAGATCGGCACCCAAATCGCCGACGCCCTCTACCGCTCCCACAACGTGACCATCCTCGACGTCGACGAAACTCGCGCGGACGCCTTCCAGGCGTTGGACGTGCGCTTCGTGCGCGGCAACGGCGCCGATCCGGACGACCTGCGCGCCGCCGGCGCCGACAAGGCCGACGCCTTCGTCGCCTGCACCCTCAACGACGACATCAACGTCCTCGCCTGCCTGGCGGCCAAAGGGCTCGGCGCCAAGGAGACGATGGCGTTCGTCACCCGCCAGCGCTACGTCGACGCCTTCCGACAGCGCGGCGCCATGGAGTCGATCGGCCTGTCGATCGACCGGGTGCTGTGGCCGCAGCGCACGCTCGCGCGGCAGATCGTCGAGATCGTCCGGGTGCCGCGGGCGCTCGATTCCGCCTCCTTCGCCGGCGGGCGCATCCGCATGATCGAGTACCGGCTCGCGGCCGGCGATCCCTACCTCGACCAGCGGCTCGCCGAGGTCGATCTGCCCGAAGGGGCGCTCGTGGTCGGCGCGATCCGCGACGACGCCTTCGTCGTGCCGTCCGGGACCACCGAGCTGCGCGCCGGCGACAAGGTGGTGTTCATGGGGACGCCCGACGCGGTGCGCCGGCTCGAGGGGCGCTTCGCGCCAACGCGGCGCCGCCAACGGGTGGCGGTCGTCGGCGGCGGCAACGTCGGCTTCATGGTGGCCGAGCAGTTGCAGGAGTATGGCGCCGACCTCACGATCGTGGAGTCCGACGAGGACCGCGCCGGCAAGCTCGCGGCGCTGCTGCCGAAGGCACTGGTGCTCAAGGGGGACGGCACGGACCTCGAGCTGCTCGAGCAGGAGCGCCTCGAGGACGCCGACGTGATCGTCGCCGTCACCAGCGACGACGCGACCAACCTGCTCGTGTCGCTGCTCGCCAAGCAGCTCGGCGTCCCGAAGGTGATCACGCGCGTCGGGCGCTCGCGCAACCGCCGGCTGTTCGAGCGGGTGGGCATCGACGCTCCGCTCACGCCGCGCACCGCCGCCGTGCAGGAGGTCCTCAACTGGCTCAAGGTCGACGAGGTCGACCACCTGGCCACCATCGAGGACCGCGCCGAGGTCATGGAGGTCACGTTCCCGTACGACGCCATCGCAGGCGAGGTGCGGGCGCTCGGCGCGCCGCCGCACAGCCTCGTGGGCGCCATCGTCCGCAAGCACAAGGCGATCGTCCCCCGCGGCGACACGGTCATCCAGCCTGGCGACCACCTGTTCCTGATCACCACCCCGGACAACATCGGCGCGGTCGAGGCCTGGCTGCAGCGCCACGAGCGCGGCGGCGGGGGCTGAGGCCGGGCGTGCCCGCGACCGGGACGCGCGGCCGCTTCGCTCCCTTCGTCCTCGGCACCGGCCTGCTGGGCCTTGGCGCAGCGGCCGTGGTCTTCGCCATCGGCGCGGCGCTCGCCGGCGACGACGTCCTCGGGTTCGCGGCGACTGCGGGGGTCGCCGCCGCGCTCGGCGCGCCGCTGCGACGGATCGGCCGAGCGGGCCTCGAGCCGACGCGGCGGGAGGCGTTGCTCGCGGTCCTGGCGCTGTGGCTGCTCGCGCCGCTGGTCGGCGCCATCCCCTACGTCGCTTCGGCCTCGATGACCCCGCTCAACGCCCTGTTCGAGTCGATGTCGGGGTTCACGGCGACCGGTGCGACCACCATCGTCGACTTCGAGGCGGTGCCCGCGAGCATCTTCCTCTGGCGCGCCTTCGCCCAATGGGTGGGCGGCATCGGGATCCTGGTCCTCTTCATCGCGGTCTTCCCGCAGCTCGCGATCGCCGGCCGCCAGATCTTCCACGCCGAGATGCCGGGCCCCACCCAGGACCGGCTGACCCCACGGCTGCGCCAGACCGCGCGCATCGTGCTCGGCGTCTACGTCGCGCTGACCGCCGTGTGCGGGGTCGCGTACGTGATGGCCGACATGCCGATCTTCGACGCCCTCGCCCACGCCTTCACCACGGTGGCCGCCGCCGGCTTCAGCCCCAGCGAGCGCAGCTTCGAGGCGTACGACCCCGCGGTCGACTGGGTAGCCGTCGTCTTCATGACGCTCGCCGCGGTCAACTTCGCGCTCCTGTACCGCGCCTTCGTCGGCCGGCCCCGCGACCTGTGGCGCGACCCCGAGTTGCGTGCGTACGTGACGATCGTCGCGGTGGTGGGCGCGCTCGTGGTCGTCCAGGTGTGGCATCTCTACGCGCCGGCGGACGCCTTGCGCCACGGGCTGTTCCAGGTGGTGTCCGTCATGACGACCACCGGGTACGCGTCGGTCGATTACGACCAATGGCCGGACTCCGCGCGCGCGCTGCTCGTCGCCCTCATGGCGATCGGCGGCAGTGCCGGTTCCGCGGCGGGCGGGGTCAAGGTCGCGCGCTGGTTGATCATCGCGCAGCACACGAGCCGCGAGGTGCGTCGCGCGCTGCACCCGCGCGCGGTGCTGCCGATCCGGGTCGGCGACCGGGTCGTCGGCGAGGACGTCCTGCGGGCGGTGGCGGCCTTCATCACCCTCTACACGGCGCTCGTCGTCTTCGGCACGCTGGTCGTGGCGCTGACTGGCGAGGACCTGATCACGGCCTTCACCGCAAGCGCGGCCACGGTCGGCAACGTCGGTCCCGGTTTGGGCGGCGTCGGTCCGATGGGGTCGTACGCGGAGCTGCACCCGGTGGCGCGCGCGCTGATGATCTTCAACATGTACGCCGGCCGCCTCGAGATCGTCACGGTCTTCGTGCTCGCCACCGGCAGCTGGTGGCGCGTCCCGCGCAACCTGCGCCGCGGCCGCCGTAGCGCCGCCGACGCCCTTCGCGTGGCCCCACCGACGACGCTGAGGAGCTGAGGTGGCCACCCGGCGCAGCGGCCGAGGCCGCACCGCGCCCTACGTCCTCGGCACGGTCTTCGCCGCGACCGGCCTCGTGCAGGGGGCGTTCGCCGTCGCTGCGCTCGTCGGACGTGAGCCCGCGCTCGGTTTCGCCGCAGGCGCACTCGTGTCCGTGGTGCTCGGCGGCGCGCTGCGCTTCGTCGGCCGCACCGGTGCCCCCGGTGCGCGGCTCGGCGAGCCGACCCGGCGCGAGGCACTGGTCGCGCTCCTGTCCGCCTGGGCACTGGTCCCGGCGCTGGGGGCGCTCCCCTACCTGGACGCCGCCGGCCTCGGTCCGCTCGACGCCTACTTCGAGTCGATGTCGGGCTTCACGACCACCGGCGCGACGGTGCTGACGGACTTCGCGCGGGTCGGTCCGGTCGCGTTCCTCTACCGTGCCTTCACGCAGTGGGTGGGCGGCGTCGGCATCATCGTGCTGTTCGTCGGCTTGTTCCCCCAACTGGCGATCGCGGGCCGGCAGCTCTTCTTCGCAGAGGCGCCCGGCCCCACCGAGGACCGGCTGACGCCACGCCTGCGCTATACGGCGACGGCGATCCTCGGGGTGTACGGGGCCCTGACCGCGGCGATCGCCGTCGGCTACGCGCTCGCCGGCATGAGCCAGTACGACGCGATCGTCCATGCGCTCACCACCGTGTCCGCCGGCGGCTTCTCGCCCGAGGGGCGCAGTTTCGAGGCCTTCGGAGCCGCGGCGACGTGGGTGGCGGTGGGGGGCATGGCGTTCGCGGGCGCCAACTTCGCGCTGCTCTACCGCGGGGCCACGGGCCGCTGGAGCACCGTCGTGCGCGACCCCGAGCTGCGCACGTACGCCACGATCGCGGTGCTGGCGTCGATCGCCGCGGCGCTGTTGCTGAACGGCACGTACGGCGCCGCCGACGCTTGGCGGCACGGCGCGTTCCAGGCGCTGTCGATCTTGACCTCCACGGGCTACGCGTCGGTGGACTTCGCGCTGTGGCCGGAGCGCGCCCAATCCATCCTGCTCGTCGTCGCGTTCATCGGCGGCAGCGCCGGCTCGGCGGCCGGCGGCGTCAAGGTCGCGCGCTGGCTGATCCTGACGCAGCACACCGCGCGCGAGGTGCGCCGCACGCTCCACCCGCGCGCCGTGTTGCCGGTGCGCATGGGGAGCCGCGTCGTGCCCGAGGACGTGCTGCGCTCGGTGGCCGCCTTCATCACCCTCTACGTCGCCTTGTTCGCGGTCACGACCGTCACGCTCGTGCTGCTGGGCAAGGACTTCACCACGGCGTTCTCGGCGACGATCGCCTGCCTCGGCAACATCGGACCGGGCCTGGCGGGCGTCGGACCCATGGGGAACTTCGCCGACCTGCACCCGGTCGCCAAAGGGCTCCTGACGTTCTGCATGTACGCCGGCCGACTCGAGGTCGTCACCGTGTTCGCGATCTTCGCGCCCGGCTGGTGGCGGGTGCCACGGACCGGCCGGGGGTTCGAGCGGTGAGGGGCGAGGTCCGGAGGCGACGACTGGCCGGGTGCGCCGGCGTCGCCAACCGGTAGACTCGGCCCACCCCGTTCCTGGTGGCCCGTCGTGGCCGCCATCCAACCTGAACCCGCCCCGGAGGACCCGCATGCCCGACGACGCCCCCGTCCAGCCCACCCACCTCACCACCGTCCTCGCCGAACAGCGCCGCTTCAAGCCGCCGCAGGGGTTCCGCGATCGGGCCCGCATCAGCAGCCTCGAGGACTACCAGGAGCAGTACCGGCGGTCGCTCGAGGAGCCCGACGCCTTCTGGTCGGAGGTCGCCGACGAGCTCCACTGGTTCGACCGCTGGCACACCGTGCGCTCGTGGGCGCCGCCGTTCGTCAAGTGGTTCGAGGGCGGCACCACGAACCTGGCCTACAACGCGCTCGACCTGCAGATCGAGCGCGGGCTCGGCAACAAGGTGGCGTTCTTCTGGGAGGGCGAGCCGGGCGACCGCCGGGTGCTCACGTACGCCGACCTGCTCCGCGAGGTGAACCGCTTCGCCAACGCGCTCAAGGCGCAGGGCATCGAGAAGGGCGACCGGGTCGCGATCTACCTGCCGCTCGTGCCCGAGGCGATCGTGGCCATGCTCGCCTGCGCGCGGATCGGCGCGGCGCACTCGGTGGTGTTCGGCGGCTTCTCGGCGCACGCGCTCGCCGACCGGATCATCGACGCCGGCGCCAAGGCGGTCGTGACGGCCGACGGCGGGTACCGGCGCGGTCAGGTGCTGCCGCTCAAGCCCGCCGTCGACGAGGCGCTCGCGCAGTGCCCGACGGTCACCAAGGTGTTCGTCGTGCGGCGCGCGAAGAACGACGTCGACATGGAGCCCGGACGCGACGTCTGGTACCACGACGCCGTGCGCTTCGCCTCGCCCACCTGCCCGGCGGTGCCGCTCGACGCCGAGCACCCCTCGTTCATCCTCTACACGTCGGGCTCCACCGGCACGCCCAAGGGGGTGCTGCACACGACCGGCGGGTACCAGACGATCGCCTACCTCACGACCCGTACGGTCTTCGACCTGCGCGACAACGACGTCTACTGGTGCACCGCCGACGTCGGCTGGATCACCGGCCACACCTACGTGGCCTACGGACCGCTCCTGAACGGCGCCACCCAGGTGCTCTACGAGGGCGCGCCGACCACCCCGACGCCGGCGCGCTTCTGGGAGCTCGTCGAGCGCTACCGCGTCACCGTCTTCTACACCGCTCCCACCGCCATCCGCGCCTTCATGCGCCTCGGCGAGGAGCACCCGTCCGCCCACGACCTCTCGAGCCTGCGGCTCCTGGGCACCGTCGGCGAGCCGATCAACCCCGAGGCGTGGATGTGGTACCGGCGGGTCATCGGCGGCGACCGCTGCCCGATCGTCGACACCTGGTGGCAGACGGAGACGGGCGGCATCATGATCACCACGCTCCCCGGCGTGCACGACGCCAAGCCGGGGTCGGCGGGGCTGCCGTTCTTCGGGGTCGAACCCAAGGTCGTCAACGCATCCGGCGACGAAGTGGAGCCGGGCCAGGGCGGCTACCTGGTGCTCGAGCGCCCGTGGCCCTCGATGCTGCGGACCGTCTACGGCGACGACGCGCGCTACGAGCGCACGTACTGGTCCGAGTTCCCAGGTCGCTACTTCGCCGGCGACGGCGCCCGGATGGACGCCGACGGCTACCACTGGATCATGGGGCGCGTCGACGACGTGCTGAACGTCTCCGGGCACCGCCTGGGCACCATGGAGATCGAGTCCGCACTCGTCTCGCACCGGACCGTAGCGGAGGCCGCGGTGGTCGGGCGCCCCGACGAGCTGAAGGGCACCGCGATCGTCGCCTTCGTGACGCTGGAGGGGGGCCGCAGCGGCAGCGAGAAGCTGCGGCAGGAGCTGCGCGCGCACGTGGCCAAGGAGATCGGTGCGATCGCCCGCCCCGACGACCTGCGCTTCGCCGACGCGCTCCCCAAGACGCGCTCGGGCAAGATCATGCGGCGCCTGCTGCGGCAGGTGGCGGTAGGCGAGGACCTCGCCGGCGACATCAGCACCCTCGAGGACCGCGCGGTCGTGGAGTCGCTGCTCAAGAACGACGAGTAGCGGTCACCTCGCCGGCACGCCCACGACGGACGGGAAACCGCACCTCGCTGACGATCATCGCGACCACGACGACGGCCCCGCCGGCCCAGCCGACGGGGCCGAGCCGTTCGCCCAGCAGCCAGGCCGCGAACGCGGCAGCGAACACCGGCTCGAGCACGAACACGAGCGCCGTCAGCGGTGCCGACACCACCCGCTGGGCGTAGGTCTGCAGCACCGACACCACGGCCGTCGACAACACGGCCAGGTAGGCGATCGCGGCGTACGTCAGCGGAGGGACGTCGACGAGCGCAGCGCGCTGCGGCCACGCCCAGACCCACGCGAGCAGCGCCATCGGGAGCAGCTGCAGCCCGGCGAGCGCGAAGGCCCGCGACTGGCCGGCGACGTCGCCGAGGTAGACGATGTAGAAGGCGTACGCGACCGCGGTGCCGAGCACCCAGACGTCACCGACGTTGACCCCCGACCAGCCGGCGTCGCCGAGCGTAAGCAGCCCGAGCCCCGCGGTCGCGAGCGCCGCGGCGACGTAGGCGCGCGCCGGTACCCAGCGTCGGCGCCAGGCGGCGGCCACGAGCGGCGTGAGGATCACCGAGAGGCCGGTGATGAAGGCGGCCTTGGACGCGGTCGTGACCGACAAGCCGATCGTCTGCGTGGCGAAGCCCGCGAACCCCATCAACCCCAGCCAGAGCGCCGGAAGCACCGCCCGGCGGTCGAAGCGCACGAACGCGAAGCACGCCGCCGCGACCGAAAAGCGCAGGGCGAGCAGGAGCGGCACCGGGATGGTGTCGAGCGCGTTCTTGACGACCACGAACGAGGTGCCCCACACCAGCGTGATGCCGACGAGGGTGAGGAGGCCGACGGTCGGGGTCACGGCGCTCGATCATCGCACGGCGGCGCCACCGGGGCGGCCGGGCTGGGGCGTCGCGGACAGGGCTCGCTGCGTCAGGCGCGCACGTACGCCGCATGGGCGGACGTGAAGAACTCGTGCGCGTAGCTCCCTTGCTCGCGAGGCCCGTAGCTCGACCCCTTGGTGCCGCCGAAGGGGGCGTGGTGGTCCATGCCGGCCGTCGGGAGGTTGACCATCGCCATGCCCACCTCCGCGTGGGCCTTGAAGTGGGCCGCGTGCGCCAAGGACCGCGTGGCGATGCCGGCGACCAACCCGTACTCCGTGTCGTTGGCGACCGCGAGCGCCTCGTCGTAATCGCTCACGCGGATCACCGTGGCGACGGGACCGAAGATCTCCTCGCGGTTGACGCGCATCCCGGGGCTCGTGTCGACGAACAGCGTCGGCGCCAGGTAGTGGCCGCGCGTCGAGCGGGTGAGCGGTCCGCCGCGGATCAGGGCGGTGGCCCCTTCCCGCTCGCCGATCGCGACGTACTCGAGGTCCTTCGCCAGCTGATCGGCATCGACGACGGGGCCGAGTTGGGTCTTGGGATCGAGCGCGTGCCC
>JAGXHO010000112.1 GCA_024636105.1 Trueperaceae bacterium
GCACGAAGCCGCGAGCTGATGCGGGCACGGCGCTCGCGGCGAGGGCGTCCGCCACGGCCTCCGGATCGGGGCTTTCGAGCGCGGCCACGAGGGCGTCCGCCTGGGCGGCGAACGCGGCCCGGATGCTGGGGCCGACGTCGGCCCCACCCGTGGACGCGAGCTCGCCCCCCTGGATGGTGGGGGCGTCGATCCCTTGGGCGGCCGTCGTTCCTGCAAGCGCCCCGAACGCGCCGGCCAGCGTGGTGGCGAGGATCGTCCCCATGACCGCGGCGCCGACGGCACCACCGATTTGGCGGAAGAACTGCGCCGCGCTGGTCGCCTGCCCCACCTTGCGCGGATCGATGGCGTTCTGGATCGCGAGCGTGTAGAGCGGGAGCCCCGGGCCCACGCCGAGGCCGGCGACCACCATGTACAGCGTCACCTGCCAATACGGAACGTCGACGGGCATCGTCGACAGCAGGAACATCGCCACGAGCAGGACCGAACCCCCGAAGACCATGAGCCCCTTGTAGCGGCCGAGCCGCGAGGCGATCTGCCCGCCGAAGATCGAGCCCAGCACGACGCCGAGCGAGAGCGGGATGAGGCTGACGCCGGCGCGCGTGGCGCTCACGCCCAGGACGTTGACCATGAACAGCGGGAGGAAGATGACCGTCGACAGGAAGGCCGCGCCGAGCAGGAACGCCGCCAGGTTCGCGGTGCTGAACACGCGGTTGGCGAAGAGGCGGACCTCGAGCACGGGGTTGGGCGATGCCAGCGAGCGGAGCACGAAGGCGACGCCGAACACCAGCGCGGCCGCGAAGGTCGCGAGCGTGACCGGCCCGGCCCACGGGTACACGGTGCGGTCGAACGAGAGCCCGAGGACCAGCGGCACCAGCGCACCGACCAGGAACAGCGCCGAGAGGACGTCGAGCCGCGAGGCCGCCTCGCGCGGGCGCAGCGGCGGCATGCGCGTCGCCACGAACCACAGCGCGATCGCGCCGAACGGGACGTTGACGTAGAAGACCCAGCGCCAGCCCTCGATGCCGGGGACGATCGCGCCGCCGTAGTCGGTCAGGAGCCCGCCGATCCAGGGCCCGAGGACGCTGGCGACGCCGAACGTCGCACCCACCAGCCCCTGGTACTTGCCGCGCTCCCGAGGCGGGTAGAGGTCGGCGATCACGATGAAGGCGAGCGAGAACAGGCCCGCCCCGCCGAGCCCCTGGATCGCGCGGAACACGATGAGCTGGGTCATGCCGTCGCCGAGCACCGGCAGCGCCCCGAACTCGCCGGCCACGCCGCACAGGAACGAGCCCAGCAGGAACGTGCTGATGGCGAACAGCACGATGCGCTTGCGCGAGTACATGTCGGCGAGCTTGCCGTAGATCGGCACGAGCACCGTCGACGCGAGCAGGTAGGCGGTGGCCACCCAGGCATAGCGCGACACGCCCTCCAGGTCCTCGACGATCTTGGGAAGCGCCGTCGCGACGATCGTCTGGTCGAGCGCGCCGAGGAACACGGCGAGCAGGATGCCGGTGAGCGTGAGCGCCTTGTCGCGCGGGGAGAGGTCCACCGGCGAAGCTTACGCCTCGCGCCGACGGTCCCTCTGGTACCCCCACGACGCCAGGACACCGAAGACGACGAAGGTGGCGAGGAGCCAGGCGACGTGCACCCAGGTCCCCTGCGGCGCGGTCCCCACGTACGCCTCGACGTCCGCTGGCGTCCCCACCGTGGCCCACACCAGCTGGCCGTAGTGGTACGTGGGGAGGTACGGCGCCAGGTCTTGCAGGAACCGCGGCAGCTGCGCGAGCGGGAAGAAGAAGCCCGAGGCGAAGGAGAGCGGCAAGAAGATCAGGTTGCCGATCGTAGTCGCCGCCCGCGCCCGCGTCAGGAACCCGAGCGCGAACCCCATCGGCGCCAAGGCGAGGGCCCCGCCGATGAGCGCACCCGCCGCCCCGAGCCACTGCCCGAGCGGCAACCGCACCTGCGCGAAGGCGGCCGAGACGGCGAAGAGCACGATCAGCGTAGCGACCGCGAACAGCAGGCTCATCGCCAGCTTGCCGGCGAAGTAGGCCCAGGCCGGCACCGGCGTGGCGCGCATCAGCCGCAGCCACCCCTTCGCGCGCTCCTGGGCGATCTCGACGCCGAACGCGAAGATCACCAGGCTCAACAGACCGTACGCGCCGAACCCCGGCATCATCAGCGTCGACACGCGCGTTCCCTCGGGGAGGGTGAAGCGCGCGTTCGGCGGACCGAACATCAGGAACAAGAAGACGGGGATCGCGACGACCCCGATCACGAAGTCGGGGGCACGAACGCTCGAGAGGAACTCCGCGCGCACTTGGGCAACGAGCATGGCGAGCGGGCCGCTCGTGCGGCGCGCGGTGGGGCTCAGGCGCCGCGGCGTCGCCGCGCCGTCGGCCGCTGCCGAGCCCGGAAGGGTCCGGCTCATGCGCGCACCTCCCGGGTCGCGGCGGTACGGCCCTCACCTCCGGTGAGGGCCACGAACGCGGCTTCGAGGTCCGCATCGGTGACGGTGAGGTCGCGCAGCGTCGCCCCCTCCGCGAACAGCTCGTGCAGCAGGTGCTCGGGCTCGTTCGTGTACACGGCGAGGAGGCCGCCGGCCTCGACGTCGACCCGCTGGACGTGCGGACGGGCGCTCAGGGCCACGCGGTCGACCTCACTGCGGAAGCGCACGGCCTTACCAGCCACCCGCGCCTTGACCTCGCGCGGTGTCCCCTCCGCGATCACCCGCCCGTGGTCGATCACCACGAGTCGCTGCGCGACCGCGTCGGCCTCGGCGAGGTGGTGGGTGGTGAAGAGCACCGTCTTGCCCAGCGCCACGAACCCCTCGACCTGGGCCCAGAAGGCGCGGCGCGCCTCGACGTCCAGCGCGGCGGTCGGCTCGTCCAGGAACAGCAGGTCGGGGTCGCCGACGATCGCGAGCGCGAAGTAGAGCCGCTGCCGCTGGCCGCCCGACAGCGTGCCGACGAGCGCGTTCGACTTCGCCGCGAGGTCCGCGCGCGCCAGCACTTCGGCGGTCGGGAGCGCGTAGGGGTAGTAGCGCGCGAATAGGTCGACGAGCTCGCGGACGCGGAGCGAGGTGGGCACGCCCGACTCCTGGAGCATGACGCCGACGCGGCCGCGCGCCTCACGGCGGCTCGGGTCGCCGCCGAACAGGAGCGCGTGCCCCCGGGTGGGTTCGGTCAGGCCGAGCATCACCTTGATCGAGGTGGTCTTCCCGGCGCCGTTCGGCCCCAAGAACCCGACCACCTCGCCCGGGGCAACCGTCAAGTCGACCCCGGCAAGCGCCTGCACGCTGCCGTAGCGCTTCTCCACGCCGTGCATCTCGACGATCATCCGTGTGCATCCATGCCCCACGCTACGTGCCCGACGCCGGAGCGCGCCTCCGTCATCGGCGGCGACGGGCGTCCCCCGGAAGGCGGAGGCGCTCGGCGATCGGTCATGCCCGCGCTCGCGACGCCCGCTCGCTCAGGCTCGAGCGGTCACTCCCCCTGCGCCAACGAGTACCCCGGTTCGCCGTCGAAGTCGTACAGGTGCTCGGTCTTGATCACCTCGAGGCCGGCAGCGTCGACGGCGGCGAGCAACTCGAGCACCTGGGCGAAGCGCGCCAGCGCACCTTCCGAGGGGAACAAGCGGCAGCGCCAATGGTCGGTGCAATGCGTCTCGGGGAACCCGTCCGGGTAGACGCGGACGCCGCGGTTCGTGATCATCTTGAGCGTCCAGCCTGCGGCCGTCGCGGCCGCAGCGAGCCGGTCGCCGATCACGTCCGGGGCACGGTCGCCTTCGGACCAGTCGAGGAAGACGTCGACGCCGCGCAGCACCTTGGTCACCGGCACCGGCGGGCTCAGGTGCACCTGGAGGTCGGCGGCGCGGTAGTGCACCGGCGTGAGCTGCCGGGGCATCTCGCCGAGGCGTTCGATGACGGCGTCGGCGAAGCTCTCGGTGCCCACCCGCTCGCGGCTGGTGCCCGCGCGGTAGACGTCGCCGGTGTGCACGCCGTCCTCGAGCGTGCGCAGCCAAGCGTTGGCGATGCGCTCCGCGACCTCGGGTTGACCCACGTGGACGAGCATCTGCGTGGCCGCCATCAGCATCCCGGACGGGTTGGCGATGCCGCGGCCGGCGATGTCGGGCGCCGTGCCGTGGATGGCCTCGAACATCGCGACGCGCTCGCCGACGTTCGCGGAACCGCCGAGTCCCACCGAGCCGGCGATCTGCGCGGTGACGTCCGAGAGCACGTCGCCGTACAGGTTGAGGGTGACGACCACGTCGAAGTCCTCGGGCGTGTCGGCGAGCTTGGCGGCGCCGATGTCGACGATCATGTGCTCCGCGGTGATCTCGGGGTACTCGACCGCCACCTCGTCGAACACCTTGTGAAAGGTGCCGTCGGTGAGCTTCATGATGTTGTCCTTGGTCATGCACGTGACCTTGGAGCGGCCGTACGCGCGGGCGTACGCGAACGCGTAGCGCACGATGCGTTCGGTGCCGGGGCGGCTGATCAGCTTGAGCGACTGGAAGACCTCGGCCGTCTGCCGGTGCTCGATGCCAGCGTAGAGATCCTCCTCGTTCTCGCGCACGATCACGACGTCCATGCCCGGATGGCGGGTGGGGACGTAGGGCGCCAGCGCCCGCGTCTCGCGCACGTTGGCGAAGAGCCCGAGGCTCTTGCGCAGGGTGACGTTGACGCTCTTGTAGCCGCCGCCCTGGGGGGTGAGCACCGGGCCCTTGAGCATGACGCGGTGCTCACGGATCGCCTGCCACGCGGCTTCGGGAACGCCTGAGGTCTCGCCCTGGAGGTAGGCGGCGTTGCCGACCGTGATCGGGACCCAGGCGATCGCCGCACCGGCGGCGTCGACGATGCGGCGGGTCGCCGCGGTGATCTCGGGGCCGATGCCGTCGCCCTCGGCGACGGCGACGGCTACGGGGACATGCGGATCGGTGGCCATGGGGCTCAGGGTACGGTGCACCGGCCCGCGGCGTGGTCGGGCGCGCGCCGCCGCCGTGCCGTTCGCGGTGCCTCGCCGGGTCAGACGGCGCCGAACTCGACCCGAAGGCGCCGCTGCCGCGCCTTCGCGAGCGCCAACCGCGGATCGCCGGCGGGCAGTGCGTCGGCCGCGGCCTCCCACAGCTCGAGGTCGTCGCCGAGGCGCTCGGCGAGGTCGAACAACACGTCGGCGTCGGCCGCCGTGAGCGCAGCCTCGCGCAAGTGCTCTTCGAGCCCGTCGCGCGCCTCGCGCACGCCGAACGCGTCGCTCTCCGGCAACAGCGCCCCGCGCACGAGCGCCACCGCCTCGCGCACCCGACCCGCCGCCAGCTGGCGGCGCGCCTCGAGCACGTCGGCCACGTACGGCTCGGTGAACCGGTACGGGGCGTCGCTCACGGGCAGCAGCGTGCGCAAGCGGGTCGTGAGCCCGCGCAGGCCGCCGCTCGTGAACGGCGCCTGGCCGCCCCGCGTCAGGAAGTCGTTGAGCGCGTCGCGGTCGATGCCGTCGGGATGCAGCGCGAGCGCGAGGGCGACCTCGCGCAGCCGCGGCGGCAGGGCGACCGGGCGTCCGTGCCACCGCGCGCGGACGGTCCCGAAGAACTCGAGGTGGAGCGCCGAGCCACCCCCGCTCATCGCGGCGATCACGCCGTCGAACACGTCGGGTGGACCGGCGAACACGCGCAGGGCACTCGGAGCGAGCCCACGGAGCACCGGGCGGAGCTCCTCGGGGAGGCTCGCGGCCAGCTCGGGCCGCACGAGCAGCAGGTGCAGCGCGGCCGGCAGCCGGTGTTCGGCCTCGAGCGTTCGCTCGAACAGCGCCTCCGACAGGTCGTCCGCGGCAGCTCGACCCGCGGGCCCCTCGCTCGCACCGGCGCGCCAGGCGACGACGGCGCGCGCCATGCCGCGCGTCAGGGCGGCGAGCGCGCGAGCGTACGGATCGCCCCACGGGGCGAGCTCGAAGGTCGCGTCCGCGACCTCGCACGCTTCGCGCTCCCGCCCCAGCTCCAGCAGCGTGCGGACGAGGACGACGGCGTGGTGGCTGCGGGTCCGAAGCGACGCTGCATCGAAGGCGGGTCGGATCCGCGCTTCGGCCGCCTCGGGCCGCCCGACGGCGAGCTCGAAGGCCGCCCACGTCGACCGGAAGTGTCCGGCAAGGTCCGGGAGCGCGCCGTCGAGGACGGCGGCCCCGTCGGCGAAGGTGCGCTCGAGGCCCGCCAGGTCGCCGGTGAGCACGCGCGCGTACGCCAGGTCGTTGACCAACTGCAGCCGCCGCGGCCCGTCGTTGATGCCGTGCCGATCGAGCGCCTGCAGCGCCCAGTGGGCCCAGGCGCGGGCGCGCACGAAGGCGCCGAGGTGCAACAGCCGGGCGGCGAGCGCCCCGGCGTTGCGCGCGACGTCGTACGGCGTGCCGACGTCTTCGGCGAGGCGGACCGACTCCTCGAGGAGCTCCGCGCCGCGGGCCAGGTCCGGGTGGAGGCGGCCGAGCTGCCACACCGTCAGCGGCGTCCGGCGCGCCTCGACCGCCGCCGTGGCCAGGGCGAATCCCTCGGCAGACGCCATCGCACCGGCTCGGCGGGCGCGCAGTTCGGGCGCGGCGAAGGCGGCGAGGTGAGCGTCGACCTCGTCGACCACGTCTGCCAAGCGCCCCGTGCCGGCGGCGGCGACGAGGCGCCACTCGAGCACCCGCTCGCGGGTGTGGTACGGCGGCCCGAGCGCGGTGAGGAGTAGGTGCAGGCGGTCGAGCAGGCCCCGTTCCTGGTACGCCGGACCGGACCGACGCAACAGCTCGTCGGCGAGCTCGGGCGCCCGCAGGACCGCGAGCTCGAGCGCGCCGACGTGGTCGCCGTCGCGGGCGAGCGCTCGGGCGGCGAGGCTCGCGTCGACGGCGCGCGCGTCGTCGACGGCCACCAGCGGCCCGCCGGGTCCCGGCACCTTGGGGAGCGGGAGGTGGACGGCGCGCGCCGCCTCCAGAAGCAGGTCGCCGAACCGACCGCCCGTGGCCAACAGGAGCTCGGAGACCGCGGCGCGATCGAGCGCACGCGGCACGATCGCGTCCACTTCCGCCGGGCGCACGGCCAGTTCGGACGGGCCGCGGATGGTCGCCCACGTGCGCAGCGCGTCGCCGACGTCGGTCGTGCGCACGTCGAGGAGGACGCGCAAGCCCTCGTCGTGCAGCGCCCCCAGGTCGGCCAACCAAGCAGGGGGCGGCGCCGTAAGGGTCGCGACCACCCAGAGCGGGGCGAGGTCGGCCCGGTGGTGGCGCACCGCGTCGAGTTGGGCCTGCACCGGCAGGCCGAACCCGAACAGCGGCCCGCCGGCCACCGAGTTCAGGGCCGCGGCCAGGGCGTTCGCCTGGGCGACGGGATCGCCGTCCTGGCGTGGGCCCAAGGCGAACCAGGCGAGCCGCCGACGCTCGCGCAGGGCGTCGATCACGAACGGCGTGCCGCAGGGCTCACCGCCGTGCAGCACGACCGGTCGTCGGCTTCGCTCCAGAGCCTCGAGCTGGCGGGGAAGCCACACGCCGGCACGATAGCGGGTCGTGCGCACCACCGGAGTGGCGCTCTAGGCAGCGTGCTCCATCGATGCGTTCGCGAGCGGCGACGCCCGCCACGCGTCTCCGGAACGATCCTCGACGCTGAGCGCCTCGATCGACCGCAGCCAGCGCGGATCGCGAACGAGCACCCGATCGCCTTGGAACCGGAACTCCGTCGTCCGCTCGAGGCGACGGCGCGCTTCTTCATGGGTCATGGTGGGACCTCCTCGAACTGTGCAGCCAGCCTACGGACGTGGGCGCTCCAAAGCCGCGCCATCGTTTCACGCGTGCATGAAGCGGCTTTGGAGCGCCCCCCTGCGTACCCTCCGATCAACTCAAGGAGGGTCCCATGACCACCTTCAAGACCATCGTTCGTACCGCGCTCGTCGTCCTCGCCCTCGGTGGCCTCACCTCCGGCACCTTCGCGGCGCTGCAGCCCACCAGCACGACCTTCGCCGGCAGCACCAAGGGCATCATCGACGTCGGCTGACGCCGACTCGACGGACCACGCCCCCCGGCGCACCGCGTCGTAGAGAGAGACGAGGATCCGGCGCCTGCGATCGTGCGGGCGCCATTCACCTGATGCCCGACCTGCAGCAACCCCACGAGCCGCCGCCGCTCGACGCCCTGCGCTTCCTGTACCAACCGGTCGAGGCCCTCTCGACGCGCGACGACGGTTGGCACGAAGCGCTGGTGCGGTGGTACCTCGAGGACGGGACCGTGCGCGGACCCGACACGGTGCTGCCCTACTGGCTCGAGCCCACGCGTCAGTCGACGTTCACGCGCTTCACGGTGCAGCACGCCGCCGAGGCGCTGCACGCGTACCCGGACGCGCGCCTGAGCGTCAACCTCAGCCCGCGCCAGGCGACCCATCCGACCGCGCTGTGCGCGCTCGAGGACGTCCTCCCCGATCTGCGCGGCCGCTTGATCGTCGAACTGACCGAGCAGCGCTACCTCGACATCGGCAGCCTCTGGGCCAGCCTCGCCGCCCTGGGCGAACGCCTCGACCTGGTCCTACTCGACGACGTCTCCGCAACCGACCTCGAGCGCCGCTGGCAGCTCGACGCCCCGGTCGACGGCATCAAGCTCGACCGCAGCGTGCTCGCCCTGTTGCGCGATCGCGACACCCGCCCCGGCGTCGCCAAGCTCGTGCGCGAGGCCTCGTTGCGGTACCGCATCGTGGTGGTCGAGGGCGTGGAAGCCGAGCACGAACTCGACCTGCTCGAGGGCATCGGCGCCACCCACGCGCAAGGGTTCGCCATCGGTCGCCCCGGGCGCGCGCTGGCGCCCGACGACCTGCGGCGGCGTAGCCACCGGGGAGCGTACGAACGGTCGGAGCGACCCGACGGCCTCGGCCGCCTCGACGCACGTCTCGATGCGCGCCACGATCGTGATCGCTGACCCCGATCGCTGACCCCAACCGTGCCCACGAACGGCGCGCCGCGCTATCGTGCGTTCTCTGGAGGTCCGCATGCCCGCCGACGCCGTCGTTCGCCCGAACGCCACCCGCGACCTGCTCGCCCGCCAGCGCGAGTTCCTCCTGCCGGTCCAGAGTTCGATGCTGTACTACGGCGACCGTCCGCTGGCCGTGGACCACGCCAAGGGCGATTGGCTCTGGGACGTCGAGGGCAACCGTTACCTCGACTTCTTCGGCGGCATCCTCACGGTGTCGGTGGGGCACGCCAACGACGAGGTCGTCGAGGCGACGGCCCGGCAGATGCGCACCGCAGGGCATACGAGCACGCTCTACCTGAACGAGATCACCGTCAAGGTCGCCGAGTTCTTGGCGCGCATCACCCCGGGCCGCCTCAAGGTCAGCTTCTTCACCAACAGCGGCACCGAGGCCGACGAGATGGCGGTCATGGCGGCGCGCACGTACACCGGCCACCGCGACGTGATCTCGCTGCGCCACGCCTACTCCGGGCGCAGCGCCTCGATGATGGCGATGACGGCGCACGCCAACTGGCGCCAAGGCGGTGTCTACGACGGCCACATCAAGCAGGTGCGCAGCCCCAACCTCTACCGCAAGCCCAAGGGCATGACCGACGCGGCCTACCTCGATTTCCTGGTCGACGACCTGGCCGACTTCCTGGCCACCTGCACGGACGGGAAGATCGCCGCGTTCATGGCCGAGCCGATCCAGGGGGTCGGCGGCTTCGCGGTCGCGCCGGCCGACTACTTCAGGCGCGTCGAACCGCTCGTGCGCGAGGCCGGCGGCCTGCTGATCGTCGACGAGGTGCAGACCGGTTGGGGGCGCACCGGCACGCACTGGTGCGGCATCGAGCACTGGGGCGTCGAGCCCGACGTGATGACCTTCGCCAAGGGGATCGCGAACGGCGCGCCGGTGGGCGCCACGGTGATGACCCCCGAGGTGGCCGAATCGGTCCGTGCGTTCACGCTCTCGACGTTCGGCGGGAACCCGGTGTCGATGGCGCAGGCCCACGCCACCCTGACGTACATGGAGCGCCACCGCGTCCCGGAGAACGCCGAGGCGCAGGGTGCGCGTCTGCGCGCGCGGCTCGAGGCGATGAGCGCGCCGCACCCGTTCGTCGGCGACGTCCGCGGCATGGGGCTCATGCAGGCGCTCGAGCTGGTCGTCCCGGGCACGCAGGAGCCGGACGCCGCCCGTGCCAACGCCCTCCTGAACGCCGCGCGCGATGAAGGGCTGCTCGTCGGCAAGGGCGGCAGATGGGGCAACGTCATGCGCATCGCGCCGATGCTGAACGTGTCGGCCGATCTGATCGACGAGGGATGCGCGCGGCTGGAGCGCGCTCTGACCAGGGTCGCCTGAACGGCGCGACGCGCGACGGGGTTCCGTCGCGCGCCGCGCCGCGTTGGTTCTGCGACGGGTTACGGCCGCCGCACCTCGAACGCCAGATGCATGGCCGGCAGCTCCTCGCCCGGATGGTCCGCGGCGTGGAGCATCGGCACCTGCAGGTACGTGGCGTTCGCGTCCGGCGTGGCCGGAGCACCCGGACCCGTGACCTCGCCCTGGTAGATCGACGGGTAGAACGACAGGAAGTGCACGCCCTCTTGGCCCGGCGCCTTCAGGTGGATCGTCACGTCGCCCTGGCTGTTGAAGCCGCAGCCGTAACCCAGGTAGCCGTTGTTGAGCAGCACCGTGTAGATGTTGGCGGTCTCGGTCCAACCGACGCCCTTGAGCACGATCGTGACGTCGCCGCCCGGCTCCACCACGGCCGGCGTCGCGAGCATCACCGACGGGGTGATCGTGTAGACGAACGTCGCCTCGGCGCCCTCGGCGCGCGCGTGGAAGACGTGTTCGCCGCCCAGGTCGTCGGGGGTCGGCAGCGTGGTGGCGAAGGCGCCGTCCATGTCGGTCTCGACGGTGCCGAGCTCGTTCTCGACGACCTCCCACCCGCCGCCGCTGATGCGGTTGCCGCGGACGCTGTCGAACGAGAGGCGCACGGCGGTGTTCGCCGGGAAGCCGGAACCGCTCAGCGCGATCGGGCTGCCGACCGGACCGGAGCGGTAGTCGGCCCACAGGTGGGGATCGGCGCCCATCGTCGGGGCGGCCGGACGGCGCGGTAGCGTCTGCGTCTCGGGTGGCGGCGGCAGGACCGCGTCGCCCTCCGTGATCTCGAACAGCGCGCTCACGACGGTAGGAACCGCCGGCTTGTAGTTGGGCGACTGCTGTTGGTTGAGGTACGGCACCGGGTGGGTGCCCGAGAGCAACTGCAGGGTGTGAAGCCCGACCGCGCCGGTCGCCGGGATCGTGGCGACGGCCGTGCCCTGGCTGGTGATCGCCGTGAGCATGCCGGCGTGCGCGCCGTCGTAGAGCAGGTGCCAGGCGATCTCCCAGAAGCGGTAGCCGACGCCGGTCATCGTCACGGTGATCGGCGTGCCGACC
>JAGXHO010000113.1 GCA_024636105.1 Trueperaceae bacterium
AGATGGCGAAGACCACCGTCGCCCTCGAGGCGCTCTCCGAGAAGGGCTTGCCGTACGTCTCGGTGCTCAGCGATCCCACCACCGGCGGCGTCACCGCCTCGTTCGCGACCCTCGGCGATGTGATCTTGGCCGAGCCGGGGGCGCTCATCTGCTTCGCCGGTCCGCGCGTGATCCAGCAGACGATCAAGCAGGACCTGCCGGCCGGGTTCCAGCGCGCCGAGTTCCTGCTCCGCAAGGGCATGGTCGACGACGTGGTGCCGCGCGGCGAGCTCAAGGCGCGCCTGGCGGCCTACGTGCGCCTGTTGCGGTCCGGCCTGCCCGCCGTCGGGGAGGGCTGAGCGTGGCGCTCGCCTTCGAGAAGCCGATCGAGGACCTGCAGATCAAGGTCGAGGAGATGCGCGCGTACGGCGCCGAGCAGTCCGTCGACCTCTCGGAGGAGGTCGCCCTGCTCGAGGCGCGCCTCGAGCGGCTCAAGCGCGACACCTTCGCCAACTTGACGCGCTGGCAGCGCGTGCAGGTCGCGCGCGCGGCCGGGCGACCGACCGCGCTCGACCACGTCGCCGGCATCGTGGACGGTTTCGTCGAGCTGCACGGCGACCGCACCCTCGGCGACGACCCGGCGCTCGTCGGCGGCCTCGCCAAGCTCGATGGCACCGGCGTCGTCGTGCTCGCGCAACAGAAGGGGCGCGACACCAAGGAGAACATCCACCGCAACTTCGGCATGCCGCATCCGAGCGGTTACCGCAAGGCGATGCGGCTCATGGAGCTGGCCGACAAGTTCCGGCTGCCGGTGCTGGCGCTGATCGACACGCCCGGTGCGTACCCCGGGATCGCCGCCGAGGAGCAGGGACAGGCTTGGGTGATCGCCGAGAGCATCCGGCGCATGAGCCGGTTGCGCGTGCCCGCCGTCGCGGTCGTCGTCGGCGAGGGGGGCTCCGGCGGGGCGTTGGCGATCGGGGTCGCGAACCGCGTCCTCATCCTGGAGCACGCGGTGTACAGCGTCATCAGCCCGGAGTCGTGCGCCGCGATCCGGTGGCGCGACGCCGCGGAGGCGCCCAAGGCCGCCGAGGCGCTGCGTCTGACGGCCCCCGACCTGCTCGAGCAGGGCGTCGTCGACGAGATCGTGGCGGAGCCGCTCGGTGGCGCCCATCAGGACCCCGCGGCGACGGTGGCCGCCACCGCTGCCGCGGTGCGGGCGGCGTTCGCTTCGATGCGGGGTCGCTCGCCGGCGGAGCTCGTCGCGCAGCGCCGCGAGCGCTTCCGTCACATGGGGCGGATGCTCGAAGCGATGGCCTGACGCAAGCGCGCGACCGCCGCGGCCGGACCGTCGGTCGCCCCGAACACGGCGCTGCCTGCGACCAGGAAGTCGGCGCCCGCCGCTACCGCGGCCGCGGCGGTCGAAGCGTCGATGCCACCGTCCACCTGCAGCCGCGCGCGCGAGCCGCGCGCGTCGAGCCAACCGCGCACGGTGCGCAGCCGCCCCTCGACGGCCGGCAGGTAGCGCTGGCCGCCGAACCCCGGGTCGACCGACATCAAGAGCACGAGGTCGACCTCGTCCAGCAGGGGCTCGAGGGCCGCGAGCGGGGTGCCTGGGTTCAGTGCGACGCCGGCCTTGAGCCCGCGCTCGCGGACGCGCTGCACGGCCCGGTGGACGTGCGGCGTCGCCTCGACGTGCACGGTCAGACCGTTGGCGCCGGCGTCGGCGTACGCGTCGATCCATCGCTCGGGCGCCTCGATCATCAGGTGCACGTCGAGCATGGCCTCGGTCGCACGGCGCAGCGCGGCCACCGTTCCGGGGCCGAAGCTCACGTTGGGCACGAAGTGGCCGTCCATCACGTCGACGTGATGGGCGTCGGCCCCCGCCGCGTCGGCGGCTTCGACCGCCTCGGCGAGGCGCGCGAGATCGGCAGCGAGCAGCGAGGGGGCGACCAGGACCCGGTGCACGCAGTCAGCGTAGCACCGGCTCCTGGCCGTCCGGCCGGCGTCCCGTACGCTGCGGTCGTACGACCCGGACGACGGAGGAGGAGACGCATGGATACGTACGCCCATCCCGAGACGCTCGTCGACACCGCGTGGGTGGCCGAACACGGTCGCGACCCGGGGGTGCGCCTGGTCGAGGTCGACGAGGACGTGCTGCTCTACGCCCAAGGCCACGTCGCGGGGGCCGTCAAGCTCGACTGGCACACCGAGCTGCAGCGCTCCGACGTGCGCGACTTCGTCGACGCGCAGGGCTTCGCCAAGCTGATGGAATCCAAGGGGATCTCGAACGACACGACGGTGGTGCTCTACGGCGACAAGTCGAACTGGTGGGCGGCGTACGCCTTCTGGTTCTTCAAGTACAACGGCCATGCCGACGTGCGGCTCATGGACGGCGGTCGGCAGAAGTGGGTGGCCGAGGGGCACCCCTTGGTGCGCGACGCCCCCGAGCTCGACCGCGCCCGCTACCGGGTCCCGTACCGCGACGCGTCGATCCGTGCCTACGCCGCCGACGTCCTGCACCACGTCCTGAGCGTCCGGGACGGCAGGGGTGCGATGGTCGACGTGCGCAGCCCGGAGGAGTACTCGGGCGAGAAGCTGCACATGCCGGAGTACCCCCAGGAGGGCGCGCTCCGAGGCGGCCACGTGCCCGGAGCGGTCAACGTGCCCTGGGCGCGGGCAGTCCGCGCGGACGGTACGTTCCAGCCGCCGCAGGTGCTGCGCGACCTCTATGCAGACGTCGGCGTGACCCCCGAGCGGGACGTGGTCACGTACTGCCGAATCGCCGAGCGCTCCAGCCACACCTGGTACGTGCTCACCTACCTGCTCGGGTTCGAGAAGGTGCGCAACTACGACGGCTCCTGGACCGAGTGGGGCAACCTGGTGGGCGCGCCGATCGAGCAAGGCTCCTGAACAGGGCACCGCGGCGCACCGCACGGACGCCGGCCACCCCGAACGATCGGGGTGGCCGGCCTGGTTCGCGTGCGCGGCTCGGCGCCCTCAGGCGACGGCCAGCGTCCCCTCGGTCGCGGCGACGATCGCCGCCTCGAGCTTGCCGAGGCCCTCCTCCAGTTCCGCATCGCTCATGCGGATGGGGGGGAGGAGGCGGATGACGTTGCCGTACGTGCCGGTCGGGAGCAGGATGAGGCCGTCTTCGCGGGCGTGCGCGACGATCGCCTCGACCGTCTGCGGGTCGGGGGTCTTGGCGTCGTCGCGGACGAACTCGAGTCCGATCATCGCCCCAGGGCCGCGCACGTCGCCGAGCCCCGGCACGCGGCGCTGCAGCGCGCGCATGCGCTCCGTCGCGACCGCGCCGATGGTGCGGGCGCGCTCCAGCAGGCCCTCCTCCTCGATCACGGCGATGGTCGCCAGGGCGGCGGCGCAACCGGTGGGGTTGCCGCCGAAGGTGCTCCCGAGCATGCCCGGCTTGACGGCGTCCATCACGTCGGCTTTGCCGACGACCGCCGACAGGGGGAAGCCGCTGGAGAGCGCCTTGGCCGTGCAGACCAGGTCCGGCTCGAGCCCGAAGGCGTCGACCGCCCACCAGTGTCCGGTGCGCCCCATGCCCGCTTGCACCTCGTCGTCGATCCAGAGGGCGCCGATCTTGTCGGCGTAGGCTCGGAGCCCCCGAAGGTAGCGCTCGGGGACCGGGATGAACCCGCCCTCGCCAGCCACCGGCTCGATCAGGAAGGCAGCGACCTCACCCTCGCCGATGGTGGTCTTCACCAGGTCCTTGAGCTGCGCCAAGTACGCGTCGGCGACCGCGTCCTCGTCGGTGAGGCCGAAGGGGTTGCGGTACACGTACGGGAACGCGGCGCGGTAGATCTCCGCGGCGCGCGGCGCGAAACCGGCCTTGTACGGTTGCGCCTTTCCCGTCAGCGACAGGGCCATGTGCGTGCGCCCGTGGAAGGCATGGGTGAAGGCGACGATGCCCTGCCGGCCGGTCGCCACCCGCGCGATCTTCACCGCGTTCTCGACGGCCTCGGCGCCCGAGTTGACCAGGAAGGTCTTCTTGGGCGACGGACCGGGCGCGATGCGCGCGAGCGCCTCCGCCACCTCGATGTACGACTCGTGCATCCCCACCGCGAAGCAGAGGTGCTGGAACGCGCTCGAGCTGCGGTGCACCGCGTCGAGCACCTTGGGGTGCGAGTGGCCGACGTTCATGACCGCGATCCCCACCGACCAGTCGAGGTACCGCTTGCCGTCGGCGTCCCAGACGTAGGAGCCCTCCGCGCGTTCCGGATAGAAGGGGTGGACGGAATAGGCCGCGGGGGCGACCGCGGCGTGGCGGCGGCGGGCGAGTTCGGCGCTCTTCATAGGACCTCCAAGGGGTCGCAGCCGTCCGGCGGGGCTCCCCCGGACCGGGGCATGCTTGCGGACCGACGGCCGATCGATCCGCGGGCCTTCGGATACCAAGAGTATGGAGCCCAACGCCATCGGAACGCAAGTGCGGCGAGCACGAGGGCGTCGCGGAGCGGGTCCGGGCGGTACGCTGCGGCGTGCCCGCACCGTCCGCCCCCTCGGTCCGCGCCCGCGCAGTGCCGCCCGTGGTCGCCGACGCCGTGGGCGACGCGGCGCGCGCCGATGCGCTGGCGGCCGCCCTGGGGGCGTCGAGGCTCGACCGGGCGGCATGGGCGGCAGGTTCGGGCGGTCCCATCGTGCTGTGGGTCGATGCGGCGGGTATCGGGTTGCGCGGGACGGCTCGGGGCCGCGCAGGCGCCGTGCGGCCCACGCCGCCGCCATCCGGAGGGCGGCCAGGTCGCGAGCCGCTGCTCCGGGCGATCGGTGCCAGCGACGAGGTGATCGACGCGACCGCCGGCTGGGGCGTCGACGCCGGGGTCCTCGCCGCAGCCGGCCGCCGCGTGACCATGATCGAACGCCACCCCGTCCTCGCCGCCCTGCTCCGCGACGCCCTCGAGCGTTGGCGCGCCGAGGGTCGACCGGGCGCCGAGCGGATGTCGCTGGTCGAGGGCGACGCGCGGTCCGTCCTCGTGGGCCTGCGCGCCGACGTGGTGCTGCTCGACCCGATGTACCCCGAGCGCGGCAAGGCGGCGCGCAAGGGGGAGGACCTGACGCTCGTCCGCCTGGTCGTCGGCGACGACGGCGATCAGGACGAGCTGCTCGCCGCCGCGCGCGCCTCGGCGCGCCGCCGCGTCGTCGTCAAGCGCCCCCGCGCCGCACCGCCGCTGGCGGGACGACCCCCGACGGGCGTCCTCGTCGGCCGCACGACCCGCTACGACCTCTACCCCCCATCGGAGGCCCGCCCGTGACCGAACCGACCGCCCTCACGACCCCAACGCCGTCCGTCCGCCGCGTCGCCGTCCTCGGAGCCGGCACCATGGGAAGCGGTATCGCCGCGCTCCTCGCGGAGCACGGCTTCGCCGTGCGCATCGCGGATCCCTCGCCCGACGCGCGCGAGCGGGCGCTGGCGCGCGTCGCCAAGCGCGCCCCGGACGCCGACGTCGCGGCCGTCGCCGACGTCGAGGCGGCGGTGGCCGATGCCGACCTCGTCATCGAGGCCGCCCCCGAGGTGCTCGAGCTGAAGCAGGAGCTCTTCCGCCGGGTCGACGCGGCGGCCCCTGCCCGCGCGGTGCTCGCGACGAACACGAGCCAGCTCTCCGTGACCGCGCTCGCAGCGGCCACCGGGCGCGCGGCGCAGGTGTGCGGCATGCACTGGTTCAACCCACCCGAGCGCATGCGCCTGGTCGAGAGCGTGCGCGGCCTGGCCACGAGCGACGCGACCATGGCGCTGGTGCGCGCCGTGGCCGAAACCTGCGGCAAGACCGTGGTGGAGGTGGCGGATCGGCAGGGGTTCGTGACGACCCGGGTGCTCGCAGCGACGCTGATCGAAGCGATGCGCATGCACGAAGAGGGGGTCGCGTCGGCGCTCGACGTGGATGCCGCGGTCAAGCTCGGGCTCAACCACCCGATGGGGCCGCTCGAGCTCGCGGATTACGTCGGCCTCGACGTGATGCTGGCGATCGCCGACTCGCTCACGACGGCGCTCGGCGAGCGCTTCCGGCCCCCGCAGGGCTTGCGCAAGCGCGTCGAGGCGGGGCACTTGGGTCGAAAGGCCGGTCAGGGGTACCACGCGTACCCGCCGCGCGAGGTCTGACGCGGCCACCACGACGCGCGCCGCACCCCGAAGGGTGCGGCGCGCGCGGTTGCGTTGGCTGGCCCTCAGGGACTCGAACCCCGACCGACTGGACCAAAACCAGTTGTCCTGCCATTAGACGAAGGGCCAACGCAGCGGGGGCGATGATACGTAGGCGATGGCGACGCCGTCAACGGCCGCGCCCGATCGCGGCCGGTTCGCCGCGCGGTGGGCCCTCCCTACGGGCGAGCGCCGCACCCAAAGGTGGGTGCGGCGCTCGTCGTGGCTGGCCCTCAGGGATTCGAACCCCAACCGAGCGGACCAGAACCGCTTGTCCTGCCGTTAGACGAAGGGCCATCGCCAGCGCCCATCAATGTAGCGGTCCTCGCCTGGGCGCGTCAACCGGAGGCGCGACCGGGCTTCGGTGGACGCGTCGTCGGCGCCGTGGTAGCCTCTCGTGGCTCCGGCGGCAACCTGCCGCCCGAACCGTGGAGAGGTGCCGGAGTGGTTGAACGGGACGGTCTCGAAAACCGTTGTACCGCCATGCGGTACCGTGGGTTCGAATCCCACCCTCTCCGCCAGCGCGCGCTCGAGTCCCGCCGACTCGAGCGCGTCCTTTTGGTTCGATGGACCTTGGGAGGTGGCGAACCGTGGCCGTGACGATCGTCGAGCACCCGCTCGTGCAGCACAAGCTCTCGGTGCTGCGCGAACGAGCGACCAACGTGCGCGACTTCCGCGCGCTCTGCACCGAGATCAGCATGCTCATGGCCTTCGAGGCGATGCGCGGGTTGCCGCTCGAGGAAGTCGTGGTCGAGACCCCGGTCGCGACCGCCCGCGCCCAGCGCCTGGCCGGCAAGAAGCTCGCGCTGGTCGCCATCTTGCGCGCGGGCCTGATCATGGCGGACGGCATCCTGGGGCTGGTGCCGAACGCCCGGATCGGGCACGTGGGGATGTACCGCGACGAGGCCACCCTCAAGCCGGTGCGCTACTTCGTCAAGCTCCCGAGCGACATCGCCGACCGCGAGGTGTTCGTCCTCGACCCGATGCTCGCGACGGGTGGCTCCGCGGTCGCGGCGCTCGACCTGCTCGCCGAGCACGGGGTCACGTCGCCCCGGTTGCTCTGCATCCTGGCGGCGCCGGAGGGGGTCGCCGCGGTTCGGGCCGCCCACCCGCACGTGGAGATCATCCTCGCCGGCCTCGACGAGCGCCTCGACGAGCGCGGCTACATCGTGCCGGGCCTGGGCGACGCGGGCGACCGCATCTACGGGACGCGTTGAACGCGGCAACCGCCTCATCGCGCGCCCAGAAGCGGCGGTAGACTGACGCGTGTCCCCCGAGTCCCTGACCCTGTACGCGCCGCTGGTGCTCGTCACGTTCGCCGTCGCGGCGCTGGTGGTCGGATGGGCCGTTCCACGGGTGCGCGACTTCGCCCTGCGCGTCGGCGCCGTCCAGGAAGGTGGCTCCGTCCACGGTCTGGGCGTGCGGTTCCATCAGGGTCGCGTGCCCAACATCGGCGGCATCGCGATCTTCGGTGGCTTCCTGGTGGCGGTACTGGTCGGGTTCGTGCTCGCGCCCGATCAGATCGACGCGTACCGCGTGCAGTTGCTGGCCATCGTCCTGGGCGGCGCGCTCATGACCCTCGTCGGGTTCGTCGACGACCTCTGGGAGGTCTCGCCGGTCGTGCGCCTCGCGACGCAGTTCGCGGCCGCCGGCATCGTCGCCATCAACGGGGTGACGATCGACTTCATCACCAACTACTTCGGCGCGGTGCCGTTCGTGTTCTTCCCCGAAGCGCTCGCCGTCACCGTGACGCTGATCTGGATCGTCGGGTTCACCAACGCGTTCAACTTCATCGACGGGCTCGACGGCCTGTCGTCCGGGATCGCGGCGATCGCCAGCCTGAGCCTGCTCGCCGTCGCGCTGCAGTTCCCCGACCGCGGGGCCTCGGTCTTGCTCCTGACGGCCGTCGCCGGAAGCGCGCTCGGGTTCCTGCGCCACAACTCGAACCCAGCGACGATCACGATGGGCGACTCCGGCGCGTACTTCCTCGGCTACCTGCTCGCCACGGTGTCGGTCCTCGGGGCGCTCAAGGTGACCGCGGCGGTCGCGGTCGCGGCCCCGATCCTGATCCTCGCGCTCCCGGTGGTGAACATCACCCAGGTGACGCTGCGCCGTTTGCGGCGGCGCCAGAACCCGGCGCTCGCCGCGAACGACCACTTGCACGACCTGCTGCGCGTACGATCGGGCAGTCCGCGGGTCGCCGTCTACCTGCTGTGGGGGGCGACGCTCGCGTGCGGCGTGCTCGGCATGATGTTGGCGGCGACGCCGCTTCCGCTCCTGATCGCCACCATCCTCGGCAGCGTCGCGCTGCTCGTGATCGCGACCGTCTGGCGCGGGCGCGAGGCGCGGCGGGCCGCGTCTTCGGTGTGAGCGAAGGGTCCGGCGCCGCGATCGTCGCGGTCGCTTTCGGCACCCGACCGGAAGCCTCCAAGATGGCGCCGGTCGTGCACGCGCTCGCCGCGCACGCCGAGTTGCGCCCCTGGCTCCTCGTCACCGGTCAGCAGCGCCGCCAACTCGACCGCATGCTCGACCTGTTCGAGCTCCGCCCCGACGCGGACCTCGACGTCATGACCGAGCGGCAGGCGCTCCCCGATCTGCTCGGTCGCATCGTGCCGGCGGCGGCGGAGCGGCTGCGCGCCCGGCGACCGGACTACGTGCTCGTCCACGGCGACACCCTCACCACCTTCGCGGTCGCGCTCGCCGCCTTCTTCGAGGGCATCCCGGTCGCCCACGTCGAGGCGGGACTGCGCAGCTTCGACCTCGCCCAACCCTTCCCGGAGGAGGCCAACCGGCGGCTCACGGACGTGTTGACCGACCTCGACCTGCCGCCGACCGAGGCCGCGCGTGGCCACCTGTTGGCCGAGGGCAAGGACCCCGCCCGGATGGTGGTCACCGGGAACACGGCGGTCGACGCGGTCCGGTGGGCGGCGGGGCGCGCGGCGCTGCCCGAGGCGGTGAAGGAGCGCGCCGACGGCCGAGCGCTCGTCGCCGTCACCCTGCACCGCCGCGAGAACCTGCCGGTGATGGCGGGGCTCGCCGAGGCGCTCGCGACGGCGGCGCGCGCCCACCCGGACCACCTGTTCGTGCTCCCCATGCACCGCAACCCGGTCGTTCGGGAGGCGCTGAGACCTGCCCTCGAGCCGGTGGCGAACGTGATGCTGGACGACGATTGGGCGTACCTGGACATGGTCGGTCTGCTCCGCGAGGCGCGCCTGATCGTCACCGACTCCGGCGGCCTGCAGGAGGAGGGGGCCGCGCTGGGGGTGCCCGTCGCGGTGGTGCGCAACGTCACCGAGCGCCCCGAGGGCGTCGAGGCCGGCGCCGTGCGCCTCTTGGGCAACGACCCCGCGCGCGTCGCCGAGGCGCTGACGGCCTTGCTGGCCGACGCCGACGCGCTCGCAGCGATGGCGGCCGCCCCCAACCCCTTCGGCGACGGCAACGCCGGAACGCGCGTAGCTGCCGCGGTGGCGTGGCGCCTCGGGCGCGGGCCGCGGCCCGCCGATTGGTCCGCCGCCGCGGTGCCCGCACGATGACCTCCTGGCCGCACCGCCGGCACGCCCTGCGCTGGCACCGCCCCGTTCCGGGCGCCACGCGCGACGGTGCCGGGTACGTCGTCTCCTGGTCGGGCTGTGCGGTGATGGCGGTCGTGAACGTGACCCCGGACAGCTTCTCGGACGGCGGGCGCTTCGTGGCGCCGGCGGCCGGGGCCGTCGCGGCCGCCACGACGGAGCGCGTCGACGTCGCCGCCGCCGTCGCGGTGGCCCGGCGGGCGCTCGCCGACGGCGCCTTCGTGCTCGACGTCGGCGGCGCTTCCACTCGGCCGGGTGCGCCGGCGGTGGCGCCCGAGACCGAGGCGGCGCGCGTGGTGCCCGTCGTGCGCGCGCTGAGCGCTGCGGAGCCGCATGCGCTGATCTCGGTCGACACCTCCGACCCGGACGTCGCTCGCGAGGCGATCGCCGCGGGCGCGCACCTCGTCAACGACGTCCGCACGCTGCGCGACCCGGCGCTGCGCGTAGCGTGCGCGCAGCTGGGCGTCCCGGCCGTCGCGTCGCACCTGCGCGGCGAGCCCGCGACCATGCAGGTGGCGCCCTCGTTCCATGACGTGGTCGCCGAGGTCGGCGCCGAGCTGAGCGCGGCGCGGGCCGCGGCGTTGGCCGACGGCATGCCCGACGTGGTGCTCGACCCCGGGATCGGCTTCGGCAAGACGACCGCCGACCATCGGGCGCTGCTGCGCGCCACCGGGGAGCTGGCGGCGCTCGGCGCGCCGCTCCTCGTCGGCGCTTCGCGCAAGCGCTTCCTCGGCGAGGTGACGGGGGAGCCCGTCGCGGCGCGGCGCGACCCGGGATCGATCGCCGTGCACCTCGAAGCGGCGGCGCGCGGCGCCGCGTTGGTGCGCGCCCACGACGTCGTCGGCCACGTGCAGGCGCTCCGAGCGAAGGGATGGATCGATGGCTAGCATCCGGCTCGAGGGGTTGCGGTTCCACGGCTACCACGGGGTGTTCGAGGAGGAGGCGCGCTTCGGCGCTCCGTTCGTCGTCGACCTGGTGCTCGAGGCCGACCTCCCCGAGACCGACGACCTGGCCGCGACCGTGGACTACGCGCGCGTCTACGCGCGGGTCGCCGCCGTCGTCGTCGGCACCCGCTACCGCCTGATCGAGGCGCTGGCGCATCGCATCGCCCGCGACGCATTGGCTGAGGAACCACTGGTCCGCGCCGTGACGGTCCGCGTCCACAAACCGCACGCACCGCTCCCTGGCGTGGTCGGCGACGTGGTGGTGGAGGTGCGCCACGCGCGCTGAAGCGGCCCGGGAGGCGCCGATCGCCTTCGTCGCCCTCGGCGCCAACCTGGGCGACCGCACCCGCACCTTCGCGCGGGCGCTCGCCGCGCTCGCCGAGCTGGGCGCGGTCGACGCCGCCTCGAGGACCTGGACCACGGCGCCGGTGGGCGGACCGCCGGGGCAGCCGGACTACCTCAACGCGGTCGTGCGCTGGCGCCCGGCGCGCGCGTGGGCGACACCCGCGCGCGCGCTCGCAGCGCTCCTCGCGATCGAAGCCGGGTTGGGTCGCCGCCGGCGAGAGCGTTGGGGCCCGCGGACGCTCGACCTCGACCTCCTCGATGGGGTCGGTTGGGTGGCGATGGGGCGCCGTGGCGTCGCTGCCCGACCGACCTTGCCGCACCCACGAGCGGCCGACCGCCCCTTCGTGCTCGCGCCATGGGCCGAGGTGGCGCCCGACTGGCCAGCGCTGGACGGAGCGGTTTCGGTCGCCGGCGAGCGCACGTCGGCGACGGTCGCCG
>JAGXHO010000114.1 GCA_024636105.1 Trueperaceae bacterium
CCCTGGAGCTACCCGATCCCGAGCGCGGCGGAGGTGCCGATCTTGACCGAGCGGCTGCTGGAGCGGGGGTTGGCGGAGGGTGAGGTGGTGGGGGTGATTGGGGAGAACGCGCTCTCGTTCTTGGGGAGGGGTTGGGGCGGGTGATTCGGGCTGCGCGCTGGCTACGTCGCGGCGGTAGCGCCGCCGTCACGGCGCCCGCGCCCGCTCGACCGAATTGAACGCCGGTGCGAGCCGCAGGGCGAACACGGCCAACACCAAGAGCGAGGCGCCCGTAGCCAAGAACGCGGGAGCGTAACCCACGCCGCCCACGACGAGGCCCATGGCGATTGGGGCCAGGGCGTAGGACGTGGATAATCCAGGCTCAACAGCGCACCGATCGCCGCCGCGGTGAAGCCGTGTTCAAGCAGGCTTGGAGGCGAGAAAGCTTGGCGTACCGCGATTGCGGTCAACACGCCGCAGCTCCGCAGCACGGCGAGTTGCAGGTCGATGTTGCCACCGGAGATGCCGCGGCGCTGCCGGAAGGAGTCGCGGCCAGCCGGTAAGGTCGGCAGCAGGAAGACCGTGTCGCCACGCATGATCAGCCCCAGTCGCTGCGACGCCCATCGTGACGGATGTGCCCGTGGTTATCCTTGAGCCCTCGCTCGGCCCCGTTGGGCTCGGTGCCCAGCGTCAATGGACGCATGGGAATGGGTCCTACCTCAGCCGCATGAGACGTCGTCGATCCTCGCAGCCACAGCGTGCGTGAACACGAAACGGAGTGGACGGAATGCTGTTGAACAAAGCGAAGGCCTACACGATGATGCTCGAGCAGGACCTTGACGCGCTGGTCCTCGCCTACACGGAGAACGTCATGTACTTCAGCGACTTCCTTCGTGTGCGGAGCAACCGGACCAAGTCGCGGCCGTCCTACGTGGTCTTCTTCCGCGACGAGGCCCTCGTGCCTGCGTTCCTCGTGCCCCACCAGGACTACCTGGATTCCCGCGAACACACGTGGATCGAGGATGTTCGCCGAACCTCGGAATATGAGGTCCCCGGGCAGACGCAGATCGCTCACGACAGGCCGGCGCTGGTCGCTCGCGTGATCGCGGAGAGGGGGCTCCGCGCCGGCAGAATCGGATTCGAGGATCAGAGTCTGCCCTTCGGCAGCTACCAGCAACTGCGCGCGAACCTGTCTGCGTTCGAGCTGGTGCCGGCCAGCGACCTCGTGAAGCGGCTGCGTGCGGTCAAGAGCGACACGGAGCTCGGACTCATTCGTGAGGCGATGAGGCTCACCGAAGTCGCCGGGGCCGCAATTCTTGATTCGGTGCGACCGGGCGTTTCAGAGCGGGAGCTCGCGGTGATCGCGGAGGAGGCCGCGGTCGCCGGCGGTGCGGATGGCCTAGCGTTCGTCATCGTTGCGGCCCAGGAGCGCGGTGCGGTCGTGCATGGGGCGCCGACCGATTACCGCCTGCAGACCGGCGACGTCCTCCGATTCGACCTGGGCGCCACGTGCAACGGCTTCAGCGGTGACCTGGCCCGCACGGTCGTGGTGGGCGATACGGCCAGCGAGGCGCATGCGCGCCACTACGGCGCGCTTCGGGCAGCGGTGGAAGCCGGGATCGCCGCGATCGCCCCCGGGGTGACGGCGGGCGAGGTCTACGACGCGCAGATGCGCGCGGGGCGGCAGATCGACCCGGAGCTGTCGCGCGAGCACGCGGGCCATGGTTTGGGGCTCGAGGTCCACGAGGAGCCGATGATCGTCTCGGGGAGCGATTTCGTCCTGGAGGCCGGGATGGTCGTCATGATCGAGAACGCGAGGTACCTGCCGGGGAAGGCGGGGTACCAGCTGGAGGACCTTGTACGGGTCACGCCCACGGGGGGCGAAGTGCTCACCACCCTGCCCCGCGATCTGGTCATCAGCCAGCGCTGACCTCCGCCGACCCCTTGGCCTCCCGCAACCGCAGCACCTCCCGCAGGTACGCCAACGACGTCGGCTCGATCTGGTATCGGACGGTCAGCACCTGGCCGGGTGGCTGCCACGAGGCCACCGTCGGATGGATCGAGTGGCTGTCGACGACGATGTCGGCATCGAGCGCGGCCGCGCACGCTTCGGCCTCGTCGACGACGTGCGCGGCAAACGGCTCGAGCCGGGTGTAGGTCGTCACCATGCGCACGAAACGCTCGAGCGTCTGGGTGTTCGAGGCCACCACCGCCACGCGCGCGTCCGACGGGAAGCGCGCGAACGCCACGAGCGTCTCGGAGGTGGGCACGACGTTCACCGCAACCACCAGCGTGCTCGCGCCGACCGCGGCTTCGACCTCTTCGAGGTGGAACGGGGTGGTGATGAAGAACCCGGGCTCGACTGGATGCGCGACGAGGTGATGGGGCAGCTCGTCGACCATCATCGGCCGCACCGGAGCCTCGAGGAGCGTGCTCAGGCTCGCGGAGAGTTCCTCGCCGTCCCGCGGGCTGCACTCGACGAACCAGAGCGCCGGCCCTTCGCCCTCGTAGGCGGCCGCTTCGGCCTCGGTGGTCAGGCGCACCCAGTCCCGTCGGGTGAGCCCAAGGCGCCTAGCCTGGATCGCCAGCGAACGCGCGCTCGCGTAGAGCTGATCGGCGGCGCGCCCGTCGGTGTCCGGCACCGAGACGACGTACGTCCCGCGGCCCTGAACGGCGCGCAAGACGCCGTCTTGCACGAGGTCGGACACCGCGCGGGCGGCGGTGTTGGGGTGCATGCCGAACTCGTCGGCCAGCGAGCGGACGCCCGGCAAGCGGCTGCCGACGGGGTAATCGCCCGTTCGCAGCCGCTCGAGGAGCGCTTGCTTGAGAAGACCGATCTTTCCTGTCGACATCGCTTCGATCAGGCTACCGCGAGGTCGCGCAGCGTGGCGATCGCCGACGCCGCGGCGAGGTACGAGGTGCGGGGGTTCGATGGGCTTGGGTTCGAAGCGATGCGAACCTCGAGGCTCGCGACGTCGCCTTCGACCTCGATGAGCTGCTCGGTGCGCTTCGCGGCCGGGTCGGACCGGACCACGACCTTCGTGCGGTCGGGGCCGATGCCGGCGAGGCTCAGGGCGATGGCGACGTTGACGTTCGCGGGAAAGCCCGCGACGGCTTCGCGGGCGCTTCCCTCGAACACGGTCAGCGCGCGGTCCTCGGGAAGCTCGATGCCGTGTTCGATCAGGTACGGCGCGCCGCGGATGCCGGCGGGCGCTTTGGTCGTGGTGATCGACACCCGTTGCACCGCGCCGGCCGCAGCGATCGCGCGCACGGCGTCGAGGCCGCCGATCCCGCCGCTGGGGAGCACCACCCGCACGTCGCGGGCGAGCGCCGCGCGGTGGGCCGCCTCGACCTCGGGATCGATCATCGCGCCGATGCTCATGACGACCGTCGACACGCCGGCGGCCCAGAGCCGCGGGACGTGGGCCCGGACGGCGGCTCCTCCGGCGGCCTCGAGCACCCAGTCGAGATCGAGGGTCGCCAGCTCTTCGGGGCCTACCGTCCGGGCGCCGATGCGTTCGGCGAGCGCCTGGGCCGACGCCGACCCGGGATGGGAGCCCGCGACCGCGACGATGTCGACACCCGGCATGCGGCCGGCCGCGGCGGCCCCGCCCACCAGGGCGCCGATGCCTCCGGCGCCCAGCAGGCCGACCTTCACTGGCCCAGCACCAGTTCGCGCGGCACGTCCGTCATCAGCCGTGGGCCGTCCCTGGTCACGTGCACCAAGTCTTCGAGCTGGTACCCGGCTTCGCCGGCGACGTAGCGACCGTTCTCGATCATCACGACCATGCCCTCCTCGAGGGCGAAGGTGCTGTCGTCGTGCAGCATCGGCTCCTCGTGGACCTCGAGGCCCATCCCGTGACCACAGTGTTCGCGGGTGAGGTCCGGAAGCAGCTTCTGGCCGGCGGCCATCTGCGCGCGGTACACCTCGCCCGCGGTCGCGCCCGGAACGCAGGCGGCGATCCCGGCTTGCACCGCGTCGTAGACGGCCTGATAGCGGTTGCGATCGGTGTCGCTGGGTTCGCCGCCGACGACGAACGTGCGGGCGAAGTCGCCTGGGTACCCCATGTAGTACGCGCCCATGTCGAAGCGGTTGACTTCGCCGGCCCGGATGGCCCGATCGCTCGGGATGCCGTGCACGATAGCGCCGTTCACGCCGGTCCCGATGATCAGGAACTTGACCGACTCGGCGCCCGCGCCCATCATCGCGTCCTTGGCGGCCGCCGCGAGCTGCTTCTCGGTCACGCCGACGCGCGCCTCGGCCAGCACGGCGCGCGCGCCGGCCTGCGTGATGTCCATCGCCGTCTGGATGCGGCGCAGCTCCTCGGGGCTCTTGATCGCGCGCAGCCGGGCGATCACATCGCTGGCCGGGACGAGTTCGAACGACGGAAGATGCTGTTCGAGGCGCCGGAAGATGTCGACGTAGAGGCTGAGGTTCTCGTACCCGACGCGCCCACTCGTCAAGCCGCGCTCCGCGAGGATCGCCGCGACCGCTTTCTCCTTCTCCCAGATCACGTTGGGCCGGCCGGGAATCCGGTACTCGGCGGTCGCGCGGACGTCCTCGATCCACGTGTCGCGCACGACGTCGTCGATGTCCTGGTGCGGGACCAGGTACGCGGTGGGGAGGTCGTCGCGGGCGAAGAAGATCGTGTAGTACGGCCGCGACTTGAGGACGGCGCTGTTGACGTGCAGGAAGTCGCCAAAATAGATGTTGTTCTCGGTGTAGGTCATGACGAGGGCGTCGAGGCCGGCCTCGCGCATCAGCTCTTGGGCTTTGGGTTTGTTCAGCAGCATCGTGGGCTCCTTGGTGGGGTTCAGTAGCGAAGGGACGGGTCGAGGAGGTCGCGCAGGTCGTCCGCGAGGACGATGAACGCGAGGCTGACGAGCAGGATGGCGACGCCCGGAAGCGTCGTGTACCACCACGCTTGCAGGAAGTAGTTGCGGCCTTGGGTGACGAGCGAGCCGAGCTCCGGCGAGGGTGGCGCCGCGCCCAAGCCGAGGAACGAGAAGCTGGCCGTCGCGAGGATGGCGACGGAGACGTCCAGGCTCATCTTCACGGCGATGGGGGTGAAGGCGTTCGGCAGCAGGTGGCGGGCCATGATGCGGCCCGAGCGCGCGCCCAGCGCGGCGGCGGCCTCGACGTACGGCAGCTCGCGCAGCTGGAGCACCTGCCCGCGGGCGAGGCGCGCGTACTGCGGCCACCACACGAGCGCCAGGGCGATCATCGAGTTGCGCAGCCCCGGACCGAGGACCGTGACGATCGCCATCGCCATGATGAGCGACGGGAACGCGATGAACATGTCGGCGATGCGCATGAGGACCAGGTCGAAGCCGCGCCCCAGGTAGCCCGCGACGATGCCGACGGGGATGCCGACGAGGGCGGTGAGGACGACGATGCCGAGCGACGCGCTAAGCGACAGGCGGATGCCGTGGATCACCCGGCTGTACAGGTCGCGGCCGAGCTCGTCGGTGCCGAACCACGCCGCGGCCGACGGCGGCTGAAGGCGCTGGCCGATGTTGAACCCGAGCGGGTCGTGGGTCGCGAACCATTGCGGCACCACGGCGATCGCGAGCGAGAGCAGCACGAGCGTGAACGCGACCCAACCGAGGATGGACAAGCGCGCCCAACGCGGCAATCGGCGGCGACGCACCGCGGCCGTAGTGGTGGTCACGAGAGCCGCACCCTGGGATCGATCCACGTGTAGCTGAGGTCGACGAGGAGGTTGACCAGGGCGTAGATTAGCGTCGCCCAGACGGTGAACCCCATGACGACCGGGAAGTCGAGCTGCCGCAACGCGGTGAACGCGTAGCGGCCGACGCCCGGCCACGCGAAGATCGTCTCGGTCAACACGGCGCCGCTGAACATCTGGCCAAGGCGCAGGCCGATCACGGTGACGATGGGGATGAGGGCGTTTCGCAGCGCGTGCTTCCAAACCACGACACTCTCACGAAGTCCCTTGCTCCGCGCCGTGCGCACGTAGTTGCTCGAGAGCACGTCGAGCAGGCTCGAGCGCGTCATGCGCGCGACGATGCCCAGGGTCAGGGTCGAGAGCGCGATGGCGGGCAGCACGAGGTGGTGGGCCGCCGACGCGAACAGGTCCCACCGGCCGGCGATGAGGGCGTCCCACGTGTAGAAGCCGGTCACGGTGGGCGGCGGGTTGAAGGTGCTCGCAAGGCGACCCCCCGCCGGGAACCAGCCGAGCGCCCGGAAGAAGACGAGTTGGAGGACGAGGCCGAGCCAAAAGACGGGCATCGAGAGACCGACGAGCGAGAGCAGGCGCGAGACCTGGTCGATCCAGGTTCCGCGATAGAAGGCGGCGACGACGCCGAGCAGGAACCCGAAGACCACGGCGATCGCCAGGCTCGGGATGAGGAGTTCGACGGTCGCGGGGACGAACGCGCTCAGGTCTTTGAGCACCGGCGTGCGCGAAACGATCGACGTTCCGAAGTCGCCACGCGCGACCGCCTCGACGTACCGGACGTACTGAACGAGCACCGGTTGGTCGAGCCCGCGCTCCCTGCGGTAGTTGGCGACCTGGCTCTCGGTGGCGTCGGGACCGAGCGCAGCGCGCGCCGGGTCCGAGGGGACCAGCGTCGCGAGGGCGAAGGTGACCGTGACGGCCCCCAGCACGGTGAGGAGCAGGAAACCGAGGCGGCGAACGATGAAGGTGGTCATGGGCTCCGAAGGGCGTGGCGGCCCCTAGGTGGGGCCGCCACGAGGATCGTTCGCTTCAGTTCTGGCGGAAGAGCGAGTACACGCGCACGGCCGGGTACCAAGTCGGGTGCATGTAGAAGCCACCGACGTCGGACCGCAGCGTGTAGATCATCTTCTGCGTACCGACGAACACTTGCGGGGCGTCCTCGACGATCAGGTCGACCGCTTGCCGGTACGCGTCGAGGCGCGCTTCCGCGTCGGTCGCCAGGGCACCCTGGTCGATGAGGGCGTCGACCGCCGGGTTTGAGTAGAAGTTCTGGTTGCGTCCCCGACCGCCCCGAGCGTCCGAGTGATACATGTACCAGAGGTAGGCGTAGGCGTCGGGCATGCGCGGCGGCGTGTACAGGAAGTTCGCCATCCGGAAGTTTTCGTCGTCGGCCGTGCGGGTTCCTTCGCTCCAGGTCGTGATCGACCGGACGAAGGCCGGGAAGTCCTGCGCGATGATGTTGACGGTCACGCCGATCTGGCCGAGGTAGGCCTGAAGCACTTGCCCCGCCAGCTCCTGCACCTGGTCGCCGGTCGTGTAGTACACGTCCAGCGTCAGATCGGACTGACCGGCCTCGGCGAGGAGCGCGCGGGCTTCCTCGAGATCGAGGCGCCCGTACGGGATCTCCGGCGTGTAGCCGCCCAGGAACTCCGCCGGAACGGGACCGTTCGACGTCGTGAACGCGCCGCCCGTCGCTTCGAGGAAGGTGGCCTGGTCGAACGCGAGGTTGATGGCTCGGCGCACGAGCGGATCGGCCGTCGGGCCGGCTTCTGCGTTGAGCATGAGGTACAGCACGCGCACGCCGCCGTCGCGCTCGATGACCGTCACGGCCGGGTTCGCGCGCAGCGCCTCGAGCGCCTCGGTCGGGACCTGTTCGGCGAGGTCGACCTCGCCGCGTTCGAGCATCAGCTGCGCGGTCGACCGCTCAGGCACCAGCAGCATGACCGAGCGGGTGAAGTGCGGCTTGTCCCAGCCGCCCCAGTACGGGTCGAACTTCTCGAGCACGAAGCGGTCGCCGCGGACGAGCTCGGCGAGCACGTAGGGCCCGGTGCCGGCGGTCTGCGTGGCGGCCCAGTCCTCGGCCCACGGGTCTTCGGCCGTTGCGGCGGCCTCGAAGGCCGTCGGGCTGATGATGCCGAGCATCGACACGGCCTGGAGGAAGGGCGGGCCGCCCGGAAGGATCGTGATGCGCACCGTCATGTCGTCCAAGACGTCGATCGAATCGATGTACGCGATCGCCCAATACGGCCCCTTCTGGATCTCCTTCACGCGTTCGAAGGAGTACCGCACGGCCTCAGCCGTGAGCGGGGTCCCATCGTGGAAGGTGACGCCGGGCCGCAGGTGGAACGTGTACACCGTTTGGTCGTCGGAGACGTCGATGCGCTCCGCGAGCACGGGGGACAGCTCCGTGGTCGGCCCTTGAAGACCGACGAGCGGCTCGTAGACGTTCTCGAGGAAGGGGACGGCTCGCGACGACGCCGTGTGGGGGTCGACGGTCTCGACGTTCCCGGACAAGGCGACGGTCAGCGTATTCGGGTCGCCTTGCGCGAAGGCGCCTCCTGCGACCGCGAGCGCGAGCGTGACGTACAGAGCCAACGAGCGTCGAAGCACAGCGCACCTCCTCAGGTGTTGCGTGCCACGGTACGGTAGACACCTGGGCGTGTGGGGCTTGGGTGGTGGGAACAAAGGTACACAGGGCCGGTTGCCGGAGGAATGGGTGGACGGAGGGCAGCGAGTCCATCTTGCGAGCCCTGCAAGGCGCGCGCGAGCGCCATCTCGCCCTCGATCCACTTCATGGACGGTAAGGCCCTGGGCCGTGGTCGGTGCCCCACGCTTCCACACCGAGGGGACGCCGACCTACGTCGAGCTGCGCGTGCCGCTGAAGACCTTGGCGCACTTGCGCGGGCGCGGGATGCGCGTCGAGCAGTCGCTGCTCAAGTTGGAGCGGCGCTTCGCCAAGGTGCAGCACGCGCTCCTCGGCGGCGACAGCGGCTCGATCGGCGTGGCGCGGACGTGACGCCCCCGTACCATGACCCCCATGCGCGACCCCAAACCCCACCACCACCGCGCCTGGCTCTTCGCCCCCGGCGCCGCCGAGCGGTTCGTCGCCAAGCTGCCCGGGTCCTGCGC
>JAGXHO010000115.1 GCA_024636105.1 Trueperaceae bacterium
AGGCCGACCCGCTCAGCGACCGGGAGCGCCAGGTGCTGCGACTCGCGGGCGAGGGGCGCTCCAGCGCCGAGATCGCCACCGCGCTGGGGCTGGCCGAAGGCACGGTGCGCAACTACCTCTCCGAGGCGATCGGCAAGCTCGGCGCCGCCAATCGCGTCGAGGCGGCGCGGATCGCGCGCGAACAGGGGTGGTTGTAGGGGTGGGGGACGGCGGGTCGCCGAGCAAGTCTTGACAATATGAACACCGTTCAGTATCCTGCCCCGCATGAGCTCGAAGCCCCGCCCCGATCCGGACGCAGCGAAGCCGCGCGCCAAGCGTCGCCCCGCCCGCGCTGCCGGCGCCGACACGCGCGCCGAGCTGCTCAAGACGGCCGTGCGGCTCCTCGCCGAACACGGCGTCGACGGCTTCTCGCTTAGGCAGGTGGCCGAGGCGGCCGGCTACGCGCCGCCGACGGTGTACCTGCACTTCGCCGACAAGGACGACCTACTGTTCCAGGCGGCGCTCGAAGGCTTCGCCAGCTTCGGCGAGGCGCTCACGCGGGCCGCGGCCGGGGAGACCGACCCCATCGCGCGCATCGAGGCGATCGGCCGCGCGTACGTCGCCTACGGCCTGAGTCACCCCGTGCAGTACCGGCTGATGTTCTTGCGGCGCGGCGACCTGATCCTGCGTCCTGGACCCGACCAGCCGCCGGTCGCCGATGGCTTCGGTGCGCTGCTCGAGGCCATCGAGGAGGCCATGGCCGCCGGGTACCTCGAGCGCGGTCCCGTGCTGAACGTGGGCAACTGGCTGTGGGCCTGGACGCATGGGATCGTGGCGCTGCACCTGACCATGCAACAGGTCGACGCCGGCCAGGCGCTTGCGCTCCTCGAGCAGGGCCTCCGCGTCATGCGCCACGGCCTCTACCGGACCCCCTGACCCCAATGCCACCCCGACCCGCCGCTCGCCCATACCCTCAGATGAACACCGTTCACCCCGTCAAGGAGCCTCCGATGACCCACCGCCCGCTCGCCCTCGACCCCGTCGCCGCCTGGCGCCGCCTCGCCATCCAGCACCGGCCCCTCGCGGTGTCGGGCCTCGCCACCATCGGTCTGTTGGCGCTCTTCGTGCTCGGGCTGGTGCTCGACCCGCGCACCATCGGCGGCGCGCCGGCCTGGCTCAAGCCGACCAAGTTCGCGGTGTCGATCACCTTCTACACGTTCACGCTGCTCTGGCTGCTCGGGCACGTGCGCCAGGACGTCCGTTGGCGCGCGCGGTTGGTCCGGGTCGCGGGCTGGGTGGTGCTCGTCATGTTCGCGATCGAGTGGTTCGCGATCGTCACCCAGGTCCTGCGCGGCACGACCAGCCACTTCGACGTGTCGACCGCCTTCGACGCCACGCTCTTCAGCCTGATGGGCGGCGCCATCACCCTGCTGCTGGTGGCCAACGTGGCGGTGGCCGGCCTGGTGCTGACGCAGCGCTTCGCATCCCCCGCCTTCGGCTGGTCGCTGCGCTGGGGCCTCGCGATCACCGCCCTCGGCATGGCGCAGGCGTTCCTGATGACGAGCCCTACGGCGCAGCAGCTCGCCGGTTGGCAAGCGGGGGCGCCGGTCACCGTGGCGGGCGCCCACAGCGTAGGCGCGCCCGACGACGCGGGCGTCGGCGGCGGCGTCGCCGGTATGCCCGTCACCGGTTGGCGCATGGACGCGGGCGACCTGCGCGTGGGGCACTTCGTGGGGCTGCACGCGCTTCAGGTGATCCCGCTGGTGGGCGCGCTCCTCGGGCGCCGGCGCCTTCGCGAGCGGCAACGGGCAGGGTTGGTGCACGTCGCCGCCGCCGGGTACCTCGGGCTGACGGTGCTGGTGACGTGGCAGGCGCTGCGCGCGCAGCCGCTGCTGCGGCCCGACGTCTTGACGCTCGGCGCGCTCGCGCTGCCGGTGGTGGCATGCGCGGCCGTGGCGTGGACGGTGATTCACCAGCGGCGTGTGGAGGAGGCAGTCGCGGTCGAGGGCGCGAACCTCGTTGCCTGACCATCGCTCCGCGGCCTCGTGACGCCCGCCCCGGCCGCCCCGAAGTCGCGGCGTTAGCGTGACCCGACCGTCCGGTCGGTCGCGAGGAGTTTGCTGCGGCCGCCGCGGCCTGGCCCGCGCGCACGGGGCCGCCTCGGGGAGGGGCCACCATGGACGACCGGAGCCGAAACCGCCTGCTGGGCGTGCTGTTCGTCGGAGTGCTGATGGGCGCGCTCGACATCGCGATCGTCGGGCCGGCGCTGCCGGCGATCCGCGAGACGTTCGCGATCGACGGCCGCGCGGCGTCTTGGATCTTCTCCGTCTACGTCCTGTTCAACCTGGTGTCGGCGCCGTTCATGGCCAAGCTCTCCGACCGCTACGGGCGCCGCGGCGTGTACCTGCTCGACGTCGCGTTGTTCGCGGCAGGCTCGCTGGTGGTGGCCGTCGCACCCACCTTCGCGCTGCTGCTGGTGGGGCGCGCCCTGCAGGCGATCGGCGCCGGGGGCATCTTCCCGGTCGCCAGCGCCGTCATCGGCGACACCTTCCCCGCCGACAAACGGGGGCGCGCGCTCGGCCTGATCGGCGCGGTCTTCGGCCTCGCGTTCCTGGTGGGCCCGCTGCTCGGTGGGCTGCTGCTGCGGTTCGGTTGGGAGTGGCTGTTCCTCATCAACCTGCCCATCGCCGCCTGGCTGCTGTTCGCTGGCGCACGCCTGGTCCCGTCCAGCCACCCCGACAGCTCGCCGCCGTTCGACTGGGCGGGCGCGGCAACCTTGAGCCTGGCGCTGGGCAGCTTGGCGCTCGGGCTCGGCCTGATCGACACCGACCGGTTGGTGGCGAGCCTGATGAGCTGGCCGGTCGGGCCGCTGCTGCTGCTCACCCTCGTCGCGCTGCCGGTCTACTGGCTGGTCGAGCACCGCGCCGCCGACCCCATCGTGCGCCCGCACCTGCTCCGGCCGCTGCAGGTGCGGCTCACGGTGGCGTTCGCCGCCGGCGCCGGGCTGAGCGAGGCGGCGATGGTGTTCCTGCCCTCGTTCGCCGTGGCCAACCTCGGCGTGAGTACCGCCACGGCCTCCTTCCTGCTGCTGCCGCTGGTGCTCGCGCTGGCCGTCGGCTCGCCCACGGTCGGCCGTCTGCTCGACGCGTTCGGCTCGAAGGTGGTGGTGATGACCGGGCTGGTGCTCACCGCGATCGGGCTCGTCGCCTTAGGGGTGACCGCCGGCAGCATGACCGGCTTCGTGCTGGCGTCGATCGCGACGGGCCTCGGCCTGTCCGCGCTGCTCGGTGCGCCGCTGCGCTACATCCTGCTGAACGAGGCGACCGAGGCCGACCGCGGGGCGTCGCAGGGCCTGCTGACGGTGTTCACGAGCACCGGGCAACTCGTGGGGGCGGCGCTGATCGGGGCGACGGTGGCGTCGACCGCTGGCGCCGGCGGCTTCGAGCGAGCCCTGATCGCGCTCGGCGTCCTCATGGGCGTCCTGGCGCTGACGTCGCTCGGGCTCAAGGGCCGGGCGCGCGAGCGCGCCGAGCGCCCGGCCGCCTGACGGCGCCGGCGCGCCACCGCTCAGGTGGCAGCATGGGCGCATGACCATGGCTACCGCGTTCGACGCCAGCTTTCTCCTCGTCGCCCCCTTCTGGCTGCTGATGATCGCGCTGCCTGGCTGGCGCGTCACCCGGCGGGTGATCGCCTCGCCCTGGATCGCGGTGCCCGCCGCCGCGCTCTACCTGGCGCTCGTCGTGCCCGGACTTCCCGGCGTGCTCGCGGCGGTGGCGAGCCCGTCGCTCGCCGCGATCGCGCCGATGCTGGGCACGCCCGAAGGGGCCACCGTGGCGTGGGTGCACTTCCTGGCCTTCGACCTGTTCGTGGGCAGGTGGATGTACCTTGACGCGCGGGGGCGGGGCGTCTCGCCGTGGGTGACGTCGCCGCTGCTGTTCGCGACGTTGATGGTGGGGCCGGTGGGGTTGCTCGGGTACCTCGCCGTGCGGGGGTGGGCAGGGCGTAAGCGAGTCGTACCGAGCAACGTGCAGTGACGTTGCAAGCGTCGTTGGACGGCGGTTTCAAGTGGTCATCACGACGGCTGCGGCACACGCCTGGGGGGGCGTCCGCGGGTCCACGTATCATGCCGCCATGAAGCCCATGGATCGGGGAGGCGCGACCGGCGCGGGGCCCCGTTCTGCGGAGCTACGAACTTCTGTCGACATGACCGGCCGACGCGTGCTCATCACGGGCGCCTCGTCGGGAATAGGTCGCGCAATGGCGATCACGTTCGCTGTCGCCGGAGCGCAGCTCGTTCTCCTGGACGTCGATGCCCCCGGACTCGAAACCGTGCGTCGGGAGTCCGAGGCCGCTGGTCGTTCGGCGGTGCTCGCTCACACCCTCGACCTCGGCAACAAGAGCGAGGTCGACGCCTTCTGGCAGGGACTGCCCGTCGAAAGCCACCCCGACACCATCATCAACAACGCCGCCATCTACCCCATGCGTGCCTTCCTGGACGTCGATGCGCCCTTCCTGGACCGCATCATGGAGGTCAACCTGGAGTCGCTCTTCTGGATGTGCCAGGGCTTCATCAGATCCCGTGGCGCTTCAGGCGGTGTGATCGTCAACCTCTCGTCGATCGAGGCCGTCAGCGCTTTCAAGGTGGACATGGTTCCGTACATCGCGAGCAAGGCCGGTGTCCTCGGCTTCACTCGTGGGCTGGCCAAGGAGTTCGGACCCAAGGGGTTCCGGATCAACGCCTTGGTACCGGGCGGTATCAGAACGCCGGGCACGACCTCGATCGCTCGGCGTGTCTTCACCGAAGCCAAACTCGGTCTGGTCAAGACGGGCTGGGACTTCATGCAGCGGCTGCCTCTCGGCAGGTTCGGTCTGCCTGAAGAAGTCGCTGGGGTCGCTCTGTTCCTGGCATCGGACCTCGCTTCGTACGTGCACGGCGCGGCAATCCCGGTGGACGGTGGCTTCCTGTCTGCGTGAGGGCCGCGCAGCACCGAACCGTACTCGGTTCGGTCGTGGACCTGCTCCCACGCGGTCAGAGCTGGACGCCGTGGAGTGGACGGGTGCGTGCGCGCGCGTGCCTAGTAGTGCCTCACCAACAGGTCTGCGCTCGCGTACCCCACCCCGATCTCCGCCTTGAGCTCCGCCCAGTACGCATCGAGGTCGGCCTTCCGCTCGGCCGTCAGCGCCCACGTCGCCAAGCGCTCCTCGTCGAGCGCCAACCCCAACCCTGGCGTCTGCGGGAGCTTCAGCGCCCCGCGTTCGATCGCCAACGCTCCGCCGACGAGCACGTCGTCGACGTACTCCGGGTAGATCGCGTCGCCCGCGAACCGGACCTCGTCCGGTAGCGACGCCTGCAGATGGGCCTTGGCCATCTGGCCCACGCCGAGCTCGGTGCCCGAGTGCAGCGCGACGCCGAGCCCGAAGCTGGCCGCCATGCGTGCGTAGTGGCGCGCCTCGCTGAGGCCGCCGGCGCCGAACAGATCGGCGAGGGCGACGTCGGCGGCTTCGGCGCGAACGACGAGCGCCAGCAAGTCGGGCCGGTAGCAGTGGTCGGCCGCGATCGGCGTGGTGGTGGCCGCGCGCAGGCGCCGCAGGCTGTCGGTGGCGACGGTGGCGTCGCCGGTGCCTTGGGCCCGCACGGGCTCCTCGACGTACTCGAGGTCGAGGGGCTCGAGCCGCCGCAGGGCGCGAAGCGCGGTGGACAGGCTCCACGACCCGTTCGGGTCGACGCGCAATCCCACCCGCGGACCCAATGTGGCTCGGACGCGCTCCACCACCGCCAGTTCATCGTGGGGCGGGTGGGCGCCCAGTTTGATCTTCACGACGCCGAAGCCAAGGTCCTCATGCAGGTGGCGGCAGTGCTCGACCATGCCGTCCAGGTCGACGCCCAACGCACCGTCGCGGTTCGCCAGCCGGAAGAAGGCGTAGGCGGCGACCGGCACCGACTCCACCTCACCCTGGCCGCCCAGCAGTCGGTAGAGCGGCACGCCGGCGGCTTGGGCGAGCAGGTCCCAGCAGGCGACTTCGATCGCCGTCGCCTCGGGGCCGTGGAACAGCTTGCGGGCGAGCCAGCGGTGGTCGGCGGGCGATTCGCCCACCACGGCATCGTTCACCGTCGTCTCGAAGCGGCGCGGCATGGCGCCGAGCGCGAACGGGTGGGTTGCGCTGGGACCAGCCTCGCCCAGGCCCACCAGGCCGACGTCGGTGTGGACCCGGATGAAGGTCCGAACGCGCGCGGGGTAGCTCACCCCGAACGAAGAGAGGATGGGCGCGCGGAACGGGACCGCCACCTCGAACGCCTCGACCTTCGTGATGCGCATGCTCACGACTTGAGCGTCAGGTAGGCGATCACGGTGGCCTGCGCACCGTCGGGCAGGGTGCCCGCGAGCCGCAGCCAACCACCGAAGCGCCGGACGCGAACGAACGTGGGCACGTTGGGGTCGGACGGTAGTTCGAGGGTGCTGCCCTCATCGCACCAGTACAGGCCGTCGGGCGAGACCTGTACGCGGAGCGTGCCGCCGGGCGGGCCCACGGGGGGCTCGAGGACGCGAAGGAACCAGGTCGCCTCGATGGCCCAGGCGACTTCGTAGGGCTCGGTCTCGACGGCCCCGGACCAACGCTCGTTGCGCGCGACCACCGCGGTGTGGCTCTGCCGCATCACGACGCGCCACCCGTGGAGAGCACCGCAGAGTCGACGTACAAGAAAGCGCGCTTGGCCGTGTCGGTCTGGACCCAGACGAAGGCGTTGAGCATCCCGCGTAGGTTGGGCATGGCGGGGAAGGCGATGAATTCGAGCGGTTCCTGGCCCAATACCAAGTCGTTGCATTGCAGGCGCGTCACGCGGCGGTTGCGGAGGTCGAGGTCGACCCGCACGTAGAACCAGTTCACCTTGGTGGGGATCTCGTTGTAGCACATGACCTGCGTGCCGCCAGGGACGTCGTGCCAGCCCTCGTCGGCCAGGTGCCAGTGCGACACCGTGCTGCCTGATCCGCCGATGGTGTGGAAGGCGCTCGTCTCGGCGCGCTGCTGCCATTTGCCGCGCGGCGTCGTGCGGCTTGCTTGGTCGGTGGCGTCGCCGGCGGCCGGTATCCCTCCCTCGGCGTTGAGGAAGCGGTACTGCGGCATCCAGCGCGTGGTGTCGTCCTGCAGGTCGAAGCCCACGCCGAAGGCGCGCACGTCGAGCTCGCCCAGCACCAGCTCGCGCGGCTCGGGCTTGTACGCCAGGTAGGCCTCGAAGCGCACGTCGGCCAGCTCGCGCCAGGTCTGGCGCTTGATCAGGATGGACATGTGGCCGGGTGTGGGGCGGGTGGCGAGCTTGAGCGCGTACGTGCCGTCCATCGCCCCCATGCTGCCGACGTCCCACATCGTCAGGTTCGAGAGCTGCGCCGGACGCAGGTCGGAGTACGGGGTGAGCAGCGTGTCGAGGCTGCCTTCGTAGTTGCCGATGTGGGCCGTCCAGCCGCGGGTGCCCTCGTCGAAGTCGTCGAAGGAGAGGATCCGTTCGAGCGGGTCGAATCGCGCCAGGCGCGGGTTCGCGAGGTGGGGCGAGGCGGCGGTTGGGCTGGACATCGGACCTCCCAA
>JAGXHO010000116.1 GCA_024636105.1 Trueperaceae bacterium
AGGGAGGCCCATGGACCGTCCTTCGATCGTCTACACCACCGTCGACGAGGCGCCCGCCCTCGCCACCTTCTCGTTGCGGCCGATCGTCGCGGCCTACGCCGCCGCGGCCGGCGTCGACGTCGAGGTGCGCGACATCTCGCTGGCGGGGCGCATCCTCGCGCAGTTCCCCGATCGCTTGGGCGACCGCAAGGTTCCGGACGACCTGGCGTACCTGGGCGAGCTCGCCAAGACCCCCGCAGCCAACATCGTCAAGCTTCCCAACGTCAGCGCCTCCGCGCCGCAGCTCAAGGCCGCGATCCGCGAACTGCAGGCTCAGGGCTACCCGATCCCCGACTACCCGGACGAGCCGGCGAGCGACGCCGAGCGCGACGCCCGCGCCCGCTTCGATCGGGTCAAGGGGAGCGCCGTGAACCCGGTGCTGCGCGAGGGCAACTCCGATCGCCGCGCGCCCGCGTCGGTCAAGGCCTACGCCCGCGCGCATCCGCACTCGATGGGCGCCTGGGCGCCCGACGAGCCCTCGCACGTGGCGACCATGAGCGCCGGCGACTTCCGCCACAACGAGGTCGCCTCGACCGTCGCCGAAGCCGACGCCGGCGTCGCGCGGATCGAGTTCGTCGGCGCCGACGGAACGACGCGGGTGCTCAACGCCAAGGTGGTGCTCGACGCCGGCGAGGTGATCGACGCGAGCTTCATGAGTCGAAGCGCGTTGCGCGCCTTCCTGGCCGAACAGATCGCCGATGCGAAGGCCCGTGGTTTGCTGTTCTCGATCCATCTCAAGGCCACGATGATGAAGGTCAGCGACCCGATCGTCTTCGGGCACGCGGTGGAGGTCTTCTTCGCCGGCGTCTTCGAGAAGCATGCGGCGACGTTCGAACGCGTGGGCGTGAACGCCAACGACGGGCTGGCCGACCTGCTCGCTAAGGTGGCCGACCTGCCGGACGTCGAACGCCACACGGTGGAGGCCGACCTCCGGGACGCCATCGAGGCCGGTCCCGCGCTGGCGATGGTGAACTCGGACAAAGGGATCACCAACCTGCACGTACCGAGCGACGTGATCGTCGACGCCTCGATGCCGGCGGCGATCCGCACCTCGGGCCAGATGTGGGGTCCCGACGGCGGCTTGCATTCGACCAAGTTCGTCATCCCGGATTCGAGTTACGCGGGCGTGTACCAAGCCGTGTTCGACGACTGCAAGGCCCACGGCGCCTTCGACCCCCGCACCATGGGTAGCGTCCCGAACGTGGGCCTGATGGCGCAGAAGGCTCAGGAGTACGGTTCGCACGACAAGACGTTCGAGCTCCCGGAAGCGGGGACCGTGCGGGTCGTCTCCGCCGCGGGGCACGTGCTGCTCGAACGCGTCGCCCTAGCCGGCGACGTCTTCCGGATGTGCACCGTCAAGGACGCGGCCGTGCGCGATTGGGTCAAGCTCGCCGTGGCGCGCGCGCGGGCGAGCGCGACGCCGGCGGTGTTCTGGCTCGATGAGTCGCGGCCGCACGACGCGCAGCTCATCGCCAAGGTGCAGCGGTACCTGGAGCTGCACGACACGGACGGCCTCGAGCTCCACGTGCGCGCGCCCGCCGAGGCCACGCGCGACGCGTGCGCCCGCATCCGTACGGGCAAGGACGTGATCTCGGTCACGGGCAACGTGCTTCGCGATTACCTCACCGACCTCTTCCCGATCCTCGAGGTCGGCACGAGCGCCAAGATGCTCTCGATCGTGCCGCTGATGAACGGCGGCGGCTTGTTCGAGACCGGCGCCGGCGGTTCGGCGCCCAAGCACGTGCAGCAGTTCGTCGAGGAGGGGTACCTGCGCTGGGACTCGCTCGGCGAGTTCCTGGCGTTGGCGGCCTCGCTCGAGCACGTGTCCCAGGCGACCGGCAACCGCCGCGCGCAAGCGCTCGCCGACGCGCTGGACCGCGCCAACGCGCGCTTCCTGGAGACCGACAAGTCGCCGGCGCGCAAGGTCGGCCAGATCGACAACCGAGGCAGCCACTTCTTCCTGGCGCTCTACTGGGCGCAGGAGCTCGCGCGCCAGAGCGACGACGCGGAGCTCGCGGCGCGCTTCACGGGGCTCGCCGACGCGCTGGAGGCGAACGCGAACACCATCGAAGCCGAGCTGATCGCGGCGCAGGGGCGGCCGGTCGACATCGGCGGCTACTACCGCCCCGACGAAGCCAAGGTGAGCGCCGCCATGCGCCCGAGCGCCACCTTCAACCGGTTGGTCGACGCGTTCGGCGCCTGATCGGGCGCCCGCCGTTCGGTGCCACGCTCGCCTAGGGAGACTGCCATGCGACCGTACGTTCGCTTCGCCGCCATGATCGCCACGTCGACCCTCGTCATGTTCGCTCTGATGTACCTCAACACCTACCAGCTCGACCACGCCACCTTCAGCGAGACACGCGCCTTCATGGCCGTCGTCATGGGGGCGGCGATGGCGCTCGTCATGTTGACCTTCATGCGGTCGATGTACGACCGCCGCGGCCTGAACCTGGCCATCTACGTCGGCAGCGCCGCGGTGCTCGCCGCGTCGCTCTGGCTGGTCCGCAGCCAGGCGACCGTCGACGACGTCTCGTACATGCGCGCCATGATCCCGCACCACTCGATCGCGCTCCTCACGAGCGAACGCGCCCGCATCGAGGACCCGCGCGTGCGCGCCCTGGCCGACGAGATCATCGCGGCGCAGCGCTCCGAGATCGAGCAGATGCGGGAACTCATCGACGACCTCGAAGGGCGCTGACGACCCTCGGGCGCGCCGCGGGTGCCAGGATGTTCGGGTGACCGATGCGGACGCATCCGAAGCCGGCGCCCCGAGCCACGCCCTGCCCGACCCGTTCGCGGCCCCCGATGGTGGTCGCGTGGCCGACCCGGCCGGGTGGCCAGATCGTGCGCGTGCCTGGCGGACGTTGGTGGCGGACGTCGCGTACGGCGGGCTGCCGCCGGCACCGGAGCGCGTGGAGGTGGAGGTGCTCGGCGAGAGCCGCGTGCGCGCGTTCCCGGACCGACCGTGGCTCACCAACTACCGCGTGACGGCGGTCGTCGGTGCGACCCCGGTGCGGTTCGTCGTGCGCGTGCTGCGCCCCGACGCCCGGGAGCCGCTCCCGGCGATCCTCTACGGCGACGGCGGCTGGTGGAACCTGTCCGACGCCGTCGTCCGGCGCGTTGTGGGTCAGGGGGTCGCGCTCGTCTGGTTCGACCGCACGGAACTCGCCGCGGACGTCGTGGGCGCGCGCGGGACCTTCGGCGCCATTGCTGCCTGGGCCTGGGGGTTCCACCGCGCGGTCGACCTGGCGCAGCGGCTGCCGGAGATCGACGGCGCGCGCTTGGCGGTCACGGGGTTCTCGCGGGGCGCCAAGGCGTCGCTCCTCGCCGGCGCCACCGACGAGCGCATCGCACTGGTCCACGACCACGCGTCGGGCGCGGGCGGTGGCGCCACGTTCCGGCACGTGGGTACGGGCGGCGAGACGCTCGCGGCGCTCGTCGAGCGGTTCCCGACCTGGTTCGGCCCGCAGTTCGCCGCGTACGCCGGACGCGAGCAGGCGCTGCCCTTCGATCAGCACTGCCTGCTCGCCGCGATCGCACCTCGGCCGCTCTTGCTCACGTACGCGGCGGACGACCGCTGGACGAACCCCGAGGGGATGGTGCAGGCGGCGTGGGCGGCCGGCGAGGTCTACGGCTTCCTCGGGCACGGCGATGCGTTGGCGTTCCACGTGCGCCCGGGCGGACACGCCCACACCGAGCAGGACTGGGCGAGGCTCCTCGACTTCGTCGGCTGGCGTTGGCAGGGCGCGGCGCCGCTCGCCGGCTGCGTGCCCGGCGTCTACGACCGACCCTACCCGGTCGCACCGGTCGAGCTGCCGCGCGACGACGCGTCGCACCCCGCCCCGATCGAGTGGTGGTACTGGGTTGGCCACCTCGAGACCGCCGACGGCCGCGAGCTCGCCTTCCAGCTCACTTTCTTCGAGGCGTACGCGCCGCCGGAGCTGCGGCTGTTGGGCGTCCCGTCGAACCTGCTCTTCGAGAAGGGGATCGTTGCCCACGCAGCGGCCGCCGATCTCGGTGCCGGACGCCACGGCATGGCGCAACGCTTCGATGCGTACTACGTCGGCGAGGCGGCGACCGACCGGCTCGACGTGTTCGTCGGTGACTGGCGCGCCACCCGGGCGGACGACGGCGTGAGCCACGCGCTCGCATTCAGCGTCGACGGGTACGCCTTCGACCTGGTGCTCACGCCCTCCAAGCCCGTCGCGCTTCACGGCGACCCGCCCGGCATCCAGTCGATGGGCCCTGGCGGCGTCAGCTACTACGTGTCCCACACGCGCATGGAGGTGCGCGGCGCCGTGCGCGGGCGCTGCGCGCTACCGGTCGCGTGCGCGCCGCAGACCGTGGAAGGCCAAGCCTGGTTCGACCATCAGTGGGGCGACTTCCGCATCGATCGCTTCGTCGGTTGGGACTGGTTCGCGCTGCAGCTCGACGACGGGGCCGAAGTCATGCTCTACCTGATCCGCGACGAGACCGGTGGCTACGTCGTGTCCGAGGGGAGCTACGTGGCCGTGGACGGGCGCACGCGCGGGCTCGAGAGCGAGGACTTCGCGATCGAGTCGAGCGGCGCGACGTGGACGAGCCCGGACACGGGCGCGGTGTACCCGGCCGGCTGGCGCGTGGTGGTGCCCGCGTACGGCGTCGACGTGCAGGTCGAACCGCGCATCGCGGACCAGGAGATGGACACGCGCGCCACGACGACGATCGTCTACTGGGAAGGGGCGGTCGCGGTGACCGGCAGCCATGCGGGGGTCGGCTTCGTCGAGCTCACGAACTACGACCGGGTCCCCTTCGCGATCGCGTCGAGCCAGTGACGTCGGTCGCGGCGCTCGTCGGGCCGGTCGCCACCGCGCTCGGGGTCGCCGGCGCCTCGACCGGGTTCCTCGCGACGGCGCTCGCATCCGGCGTGGCCGCCGAGGGCTGGATCCGATGGGCGCTGGTGGCGCTGGCGCTGGCTGCAGCCTGACGGCGCGTCAGCGAGCTGCGATCTCGGCCAGGAAGGCGTTGACGTGCCGCACCACCTCGTCGGGCCGATCGAGGCACGGCAGGTGGCCCGAATCGGCGATCTCGACGTACCGCGCGTCGGGGAGCGCGTCCGCAAGACCGCGGACCAGCGCCGGTGGGGTGGCCGTATCGTCGGCGCCGCAGAGCACCAGGGCCGGTGCTGCGATCTCGACCGTACGGTCGCGGAGGTCCGCATCGCGCAGGGCCGCACATGCCCCGAGGTACCCGTCGACGGGCGTCCGCAGGAGCAGGTTGCGGTACCCGCGGGGGGCGAGGGGGTCGCGGGCGCGGCTCGCAGGCGGGAACCAGCGCTCGACGGCGGCTTCGGCCGACGGCGCGAGGCCGTGCGCCCGCACGTCGGCGCGGCGCTCCTCCCAGGCCGCACCGTCGCGGATGCGGGCCGCGGTGTCGAGCAGCACCAGACCTGCGACCCGCTGCGGCGCGTCGAGGGCCGCTTGCAGCGCCACCTGCCCTCCGATCGACACACCGACGAACACGGCCTCCGCGATGCCGACCTGGTCGAGCACGCGGAGGACGTCGTGCGCCAGCGTCTCGAGGGTGTAGTCGCCCGGAGGCGCGTCGGACAGCCCGTGGCCACGGAGATCGACGCGCACGCGTCGGAACGCGGTCAGCTGCGCGCTCACGGCGTCCCAGATGCGCAGGTCGGTGCCCAGTGAGTGCACGAACACCAACGCCGGCGCCCCTGGCGCCGCGGGTTCCGTGGGTTCGTCGGCGCGCGCGTGCAGCGTCACGCCATCGACGTCGACGAACGTCGGCGCGCCACGGGGCGCGGGCCGGTGGGGGTGGTCCATGGCGGACTCTACCCGGCGCCCGTCGGTCGCCGCTCGGCGCGGTGCAACGGTCCACCTCGCGCGGGGCACGAGCGGGCGCTGTGACGTTCAGGCCCGTCGGCGGCACCGTCCGGCCCCATCATGAAGGAGCAGGCCGCGTTTCGTACGAAGCGAGCCGGCGCACCGGATCCACCGAGAGGAGACGGTCGTGAACGAACGCCAGCTATACCAGAAGAAGATGCAAGCCCAGTTGGACCAGTGGAGAGCCGAAGCGGCGAGGCTCGAGGCCAAGGCGGCGCAGTCCGAAGCGGAGGCGCAGTTGAAGGCGCGCGCTCAGGCGCGGAAGCTCGAGGCTCGGATCGAGGCGGGCCACGCGAAGCTCAAGGAGGTCGCCGACACCGGCGACGACCGGTGGGAATCGGTCAAGGACGGCGTCGAGTCCGCGTGGAACTCCTTGAAGGAAGGCTTCGAGGCGCTCAAACGCTAGCACGCACGTAGCTCCCGGGGCTCGGTGGCCCTGGAGCACGACCACGGTGCACGCTAGGGTGACCCCATGATCGGGAGGATGCACGCCCAGGTCGCGAGCGCCGTGGACGCCGGCCGAAACCTGGCTCAGGTCGCGTGAGCGGCACGAACCCGGCCCCGCCGCCGGAGGAGGCGATGGTCGTCGGCACGCGACTCGACCGAGCGCGCACCCTACGATCGGTCGGGGAATTGATCGTCCACCGCGAATGGACCGCCGTGGCTGGCGTCGCCGCCTTCGTGGGTTTGATGACCGTCGGCTACTACTACAACCTCACCTTCGTCCAGCTCGGCCTCAAGGACCTCGGCGAGCGTGTGCTCGGCCTCGACGCGTCTCGGGTGGTCGCCGCGATGTCCATGCTGGCCGTCGTGACCAGCGTCGTGGCCGTGGCGTTCGGCCTCGCCCTCGCGCGTCGGCCCTGGGGCACGAGCCTCGTCGCGAAGGTGCGCATCGCCTTCGGCGTGGTGGCGGTGCAGACCGCCTTGACGCTGGTGGCACCGCACCTGCGGAGCGAGCCGGAGTTTTGGGCGTGGATCGTCGCGACCGCGGCCGCGCTCGGCGTGGGCGTGCCCGCGACGTTCGGGATGACCGTCGACTTGGTGCCGGTCGCCGACCGGGGCTGGGTCGCGGCCCTCATCACCGGCTTCGCGTACCTCGCGGCGAACCTCTGGCCGGAGGCCTGGACGATCGAGGTCTTCGCCCGCCAGATGGCGCTGGTGATGCCGCCGGGCGTCGCCCTGCTCGGATGGTTCGCGCTCGCTCGACCGCGGTGGTTGGCGACGCTGGCGCAGCAGCACCGCGACCCCGCCTTCGGTCGCGGACGGTTCGTGCGCGTCGACGCGGCGGGCCGACCGCGCCGCGACGCGTCCTTCGTGCTGCTGGTGGTGCTCATGTTCGCGATCTTCTTCGTCGACAGCCTCGGCTTCCTGCGCCTGATCGACACCCCCGAGCTCGTGGCCGGCAGTTGGCGGTCGGTCGAGGTGGCGCCGCGCGCCACGATCGGCATCGTCCATCTGATCGCCGCGCTGATCGGCGGGGTGCTGTACCGAGCGTTCCCCGCGCGCCACTTGTTCTTCTGGGTGTTCGGGATCTTCGCCCTCGTGCACTTCTCGTACGGCATCGTCTACCTCGCGCCCGGCCAGGTCGTGGGCGCGCTCGGCGTCCCGATCCTCTACGCGGCGGCGGTCAGCCTGTACACGGTCGCGAACTTCGCCGTGTGGGCCGACTTGTCGACGCCACGCAGCATGCCCGTGAACGCGGCGCTCGGGGTGGCGCTCTCCGGATGGACGGCGACCTTCTTGAGCACCGGGCTCGCGATCGGGATGCGGGATCGCGGAGTGGCGCTCGCCGACCACCTGCGGCTGGTCGATGCGATCGCGCTGGCGTGCTTCACGGCGATGCTGCTGCTCCTGGTCTTCGGCGCCCGCGAGGGGCGGGCGCGTCCGTGAGGCGCGTTCGGGTCGCGACCCTCGTCGCGGTCCTCGCGCTCTCGTGGGGTGGCGTCGGCTGCGCGCAGGGGTTGCTGCGGGGTGCGGTGGTGCTCGAGGGCGATCATCGCCTCGCGGCTTCGGAGGGCCACGTCGTGGTCGTCGGCGGGCGCGCCGTGCTCCCGGCCACGGCCCACGTCTCGGGGGTCGTCGTCGTGCTCGGAGGCGCGCTCGCGCTCGATGGCACGGTCGCCGGCGACGTGTTCCACCTCGGGGGCGACCTGGAGCTGACGGACGGCGCGCGGATCGACGGGCGCCTCGTGGCGGCCGGAGGCGAGCTGCGCATCGCGCGAGGCGCCTCCGTCGTCGGGGGCGTGCTCCGCGACCTCGAGGCAGCGTCCGAGCTGGTGCGCCCGGCGCCGTCGCTGGCGCAGCGCCTCGGGCGTCTGGCGGTCCAGATCGGGCTGCTCGCCCTCGTCGCCGTCGCGATGGCGCGCTGGGCGCCGCGCTCCTTGGACCGCACGGCCGAGGCGCTCGCCCACCACCCCATCGTGTCGGTCTCGATGGGGGCCCTGTCCGGCCTCGTCGGGTTGGTCCTGCTCGTCGCCATGGTGGCCACCGTCGTGCTCATCCCCGTGGCGCTGGTCGGCGGCGTCGGCATCGTGGTCGCGATCGGGTTCGGTTGGCTGGCGTGGGGCACCGTGATCGGACGGGCGCTCGAGCGCCGCGGATGGGTTCGCCGCGGTGGGGCTCGTCGTTTTCGTAGGTGAACGCATCTCGCCTCCTCGTCGCGTTCGAGGGCGGGTACCGATGCGAGCCGTACTCCGAGCCCGGGCCGGACCCATTCCAAGAACGGTCTCCAGGACCACCCTGTTGCCTAGC
>JAGXHO010000117.1 GCA_024636105.1 Trueperaceae bacterium
CCCCGGTCGTGACCCGTCGCCGCGGACCCCGCCGGGTCCGCGCGCCGCTCGCCCCCACGGCCCGCAAGGCGGGGCTCGAGCCCGGCGCGCTCGTCTACACCGGCATCGAGCGCGATCACGAAGTCAAGGCCCACGTGACCGTCTACGACGCCGACGGGTTCGACGAACGCCTCGACGCCCCCCTGGCGGTGGCGCTCGCCGCGATCGAGGCGACCGCGCTGCAGCCCGCCGGCCGCGTCACCTGGGTGGACGTCGGGGGCGTGCACGATCTGGACGCCCTGCGCGCGATCGGGTCCGCCCTCGGGCTGCACCCGCTGACGCTCGAGGACCTGGCGCACGTCAGCCAGCGCCCCAAGGCGGAGGACTTCGACGGCTACCTCTACGTGGCGGCCCGCACGCTCGCCGTCGCCCCGGCCGTGGACGGCGTGGCGCCGGCGCTGCGCGACGAGCAGGTCTCGATCGTCGTGCGCGGCGCGCTGGTGGTCACGTTCCAGGAACGCCCGAGCGAACGCTTCGAGTCCGTGCGCGAGCGCGTGCGCCGGGGCCATGGCCGGCTGCGCTCCGGCGGTGCCGGCTACCTCCTGTACGCCCTGCTCGACGGCGTCATCGACCAGGGGTTCGTCGCGCTCGAGGCCCTCTCGGACGAGCTCGAACGGCTCGAGGACCGGGTGTTCGACGCCTCGAACCCCAAGGTGCTCGAGCAGCTGGTGCAGCTCAAGCGCGAGCTCGCGCACCTGCGGCGGGTCGCGTCGCCGACCCGCGAACTGCTCGCGACGCTGCGCCGCGACGCCCCGGCCGAGCTCGGCGCGGACGTCCTCACCGACCTGCGCGACGTCTACGACCACGCGGCGCACGTGCTCGACGCGACCGACGTGCTGCGCGAGATCGCGAGCAGCCTGCAGGAGACCTACGCCGCGAGCGTCGCGAACCGCACGAACGAGGTCGTGCGGGTGCTGACGGTGTTCACCGCGGTGTTCATGCCGATCACCTTCATCGCCGCCGTGTACGGGATGAACTTCTGGAACATGCCCGAGATCGCCTGGCGCTGGGGCTACGCATCGGTCTGGGGGCTGATGGTCGCCGTGACCGCCGGCATGCTTATCTGGATGCGGCGCCGCCGCTTCGTCTGACGCGCCACGACCGCAGCCCCGTGACCTGGAGGTCCACCGTGCCCGCCCCGATCACCACCGCGACCGACGGCCTGCGCCACGTGCTGGTCACCCTCGCCGACCGCCTCGAGCACGCGGTGGGCGACGCCCCGGCGGGCTTCGCCGCGTTCGACGCCGGCTCCGGGGTCCGCACCCCGCTGGCACTGGTGCGCCACATGCGGCGCCTGATGCGGTTCGCCGCGGCGCAGTGGGTGGGCTCCGAGGTCGCCGAGGCGGAGCCGCTCGACTGGTGCCACGAGCTCGAGGGCTGGAGCGCCGACCTGCGGGCCTTGGACGCGCTGCTGCGCGCCCAACCGCAGCCCTCGGGTCCGGTCGGCGCCCATCAGGTGCTGCAAGGACCGCTCGTCGACGCGGCCACCCACGTCGGGCAGCTGGTGATGCTGCGCCGGATGGCCGGCGCGCCGGTGGCGCGGCGCGCGTACTGGCAGGTCGCGATGGCGGAACTGGACGTAGACGGCCCGGCGGGGGGCGCGGCTCAGTAGGCGTCCGGCAGCGTCCGCAGCGCCTCGATCAGCGCACGGAGCGAGTCCCCTTTGAGCTTGAGCGACGCCCGGTTCACGACGAACCGCGCGGTCGATCGCAGCAGCACGTCGACCTCCTCGAGGTCGTTCGCGGCGAGCGTGGCGCCGGTCTGCACGACGTCGACCACGGCGTCGGCGAGGCCGGTCAGGCACGCGAGCTCGACGTTGCCGCTCAGCTTGACCACCTCGGCGCCGCTGCCGACGCGCCGCAGGTAGGCGGCGGTCAGGCGCGGGTATTTGCTGGCCACGCGAAGGGCGGTGCCGCGGGCGCCGCGGGGTCGGATCAGGGACAAGCGGCACGCGGCGAAGCCGAGGTCGACCGGTTCGACGAGCCGGGCGCCCGCCTCGAGGAGGACGTCCTTGCCGACCACCCCGGCGTCGGCGACCCCCAGCTCCACGTACGTGGGGACGTCGGCGTTGCGCATCTCGATCACGACCGCGTCGCCCGCGTCGTAGCGCAGGGCGCGGTCGCCGACGCCGTCGGCAAGCGTCAAGCCGGCCGCTCGGAAGGCCGCCAGGCTCTCGTCCTTCACGCGCCCCTTGGGCAGCGCCAGCACCAGCTTGCCGGGTGCGCTCACGCCTCACCCCCGGCGGCGAGCAGCGCCTCGAGCCGGTCGCGCTCGCCCGTCTCCGCCACGACCGCCTCGAGCCGGCCGTCGACGAGCAGGTACGGGACGCGGCGCTCGCGCGCTTCCTCCAGCGCACCGGCGCGGTCCGCGTGCAGCGCCCGCACCACCCGGACGCCACCGCCGCGCAGCCGCCGCGCGCCGGCGTCGTCGATCGACAGCACCCGCGGCGGCGGCTCGAGCAGCGGACCGGTGCTCGCCATCGCACGGAGCAGGCGTTCGACGCCGATCGAGAAGCCGGCGGCGGCGGGCAGCAGCGCGCCGTCGTAGCGACCCCCGCCCAGGAGCGGTTGGCCGAAGTCGGGGGTGTACGCGCGGAAGGTGACGCCGGTGTAGTAGGCGAGCCGCCGCGCCATCGCCAGGTCGAGCGCCAGGTCGCTGGCGTCCTCGAACTCGGCGAGCACGCCCTCGAGCCGATCGAGCTCACGCTGCGCCTCGGGCCAGGGCGCCACCGAGCGCGCGCGGTCCAGCACCTCGCGGCCACCGTAGAGGTCGGGGACGTGCAGGAGCGCGGCCGCCGGGGAGCCCTCCGCGAGGTCGAGGCGCGCGCGCCCGAGCAGATCGCGCAGGTCGCTGCGGTCCTTGCGATCGATCGCGTCGGCGACCGCATCGCGGTCGGCCCGCGGGACGCCGGCGACGTCGAACAGCGCCCGCACGAAGCCCGGGTTCCCAACTTCGAGCACTGGGCGCAACCCCACTGCGCGCACCGAGGCGCGCGCCAAGTGCAGCACCTCGGCGTCGGCGCGCGCGTTCGACACGCCGATCAGTTCGAGACCCACCTGGGTGAACTCGCGGGTGCGCGCCAACTCCGGGTCGATCGCGTGCCAGACGGTGCCGGCGTAACAGAAGCGCAGTGGGCGGCGGGCGCCGCCGGCGATGGACGGGTGGTGGCTGCGCACCAGCTGCGCCAACGCGGGGGTGAAGTCGCTCCGCAGCGCGAGGACCCCGCTGTCGCGGTCGGCGAGCTTGAACGACTGGGCGGCCCGCGGGTGGGACGGGTCGTAGCGCTCGAGCGCCGGCACCTCCACCAGGTCGTAGCCCCAGCTGCGGTACAGCGCGCGCAGGGTGTCGACGACCTCGACGCGCCGCGCAGCGTCGTCGGGCAGCACGAAGCGGGTGCCGTCCGGGACCTGGATGCTCAAGGGCGCTCGGTCCCGCCGTTGGGTCTCGACGGGACGCCGTTGGGCTTGGGCGCGGCACCCTTGCTGCTCGCGAGGCCGGCTTCGGACGGCGGCGCGGCCATCCGCGCCGCTTCCGCCCGGCGTCTGGCCGCGGCCACCTCGCGGCGCGTGCGCAGCTCGTCGCCGCTCGGCGGCGTCTCGTAGCTCGCCCACACGAGCACCGCCGCGACCGCGACCTGCACGAGGAGCAGACCGAGGGTGAACGGCCCGAGCACCCCGTCGATCACCAGGCTCGCCACGCGGCCGGCCGCGGCACCGGCCCACAGGATGCCGGCCACGCGCACGACCGAGCCGGGGCGCGGCCGCAGCGGGATGGCCCAGAGCAGCAGCGCCGCCATGGTGACGTGCAGGGCACCATAGGTGGCGCGCACCTCGGAGACCGCTCGGGGCGTCGCGAGCTCGAAGCCGAGCAGGCGGGCGGCCAGCCAGGGATTGAGGAGGCTGAGGAGGCCGAGGACCAACACGACCCCGGCGGCGGCGTACGCGAGCTGCGTTCGGGTCGTCATCGTGGCGGCATGCTACCAGAGGGGTCGAGCCACACGAGGTTGTCGCGGTGCACGACCTCGTCGAAGTCCTTCGCGCCGAGCACGTCGGCGATCGACGACGTGTGCTTGCCGCGGATGCGGTCGACGGCGTCGCGGGCGTAGTTGACGAGCCCGCGCGCGACGACCGTCCCTGCGTGCACCACCTCGACCGCGTCGCCGAAGGCGAAGGGTCCGGTCGCCCCGACCACCCCGGAGGGGAGCAAGCTGCGCCCCTGAGCGAGGGCGCGGCGCGCGCCTTCATCGACCTCGAGCCGGCCACGGACCGGCTGCTCCGCGATCCACGCCTTGCGCGCCGACGTAGCGCGCCTCGCCAGGAAGCGGGTGCCCCGGACCTCGCCGCGCGCCAGCGCCTCGAGCCCCGCGCCCCCGCCGCCGATCACGTACGTCTCGATGCCGGCGCGAGTGGCGATCCGCGCGGCGCGCAGCTTGGTGACCATCCCGCCCGTGCCGCGGCCCGAACCGCCGTCGCCGACGTCGGCCGCCAGCGCGTCGAGGTCGGCGACCACCTCGAGGCGGCGCGCGCTCGGGTGGTGGCGGGGGTCGCGGTCGTGCAAGCCGTCGACGTCGGTGAGCACGACGAGCAGGTCGGCGTCGACCAGGTACGCCACCCAGGCCGAGAGGGTGTCGTTGTCGCCCAGCTTCAGCTCCGCCGTGGCGACGCTGTCGTTCTCGTTCACCACCGGCACCACGCCCAGACGCAGCAGCGCCTCGAGCGCGTTCTTGGCGTTGACGTAGCGCTCGCGGTCCTGGACGTCGCCGGCGCTGAGGAGCAGCTGCGCGACCGGCTTCGGCGCCAGCGCCCGCTCCCAATCGAGCATCAGCAGCGCCTGCCCCACCGCAGCGGCGGCCTGCTTCTCGGGGAGCGTCAGCGGCGGCGTCAACCCCAGCCGCGCGCGACCGGCCGCGCCAGCCCCCGAGGACACCAACACGACCTGCGCCCCGAGCTGCGCGCCCAGGACCTGCGCGCCGCGCGCGATCGCCCACATCGCCGGCGGGTGAATCCGGCCGGCGTCGTCGGTGAGCGAACTCGTGCCGACCTTGACGACGATGCGGCGCGCGCGGGTGGGGAGCGGGGGGGCGGCGGACACGGCGCCGAGTCTACGTGTCCTCGAGACCCCGTGCTAGGCTCGGCGGCCATGCGCGTCGCCATCGTGGGTGCCACCGGAGCCGTCGGCCAGGAGTTCCTCGACCTGCTCGCCCGACGCGGCGTGGCCGGCCGAGCGGTGCCGCCGGCGGCGCTGCGCCTGTACGCGTCGCCGCGCTCGGCCGGCCGCAGGGTGGCCTACGCCGGCGGCGAGCTGACGGTCGAGGCGCTCCCCGAGGACGGCGACCTTCAGGTCGATGTCGCGTTCTCCTCCGCCGGGGGTTCGGTCTCGAAGGCGCACGCGTGGGCGTGGGCGGCGCACGGTGCGGTGGTCGTCGACAACACGAGCGCCTGGCGGCTCGACCCGCGGGTGCCACTGGTGGTGCCCGAGGTCAACCCCGACGCGGTGCGCGCGCACCAGGGCGTGATCGCCAACCCCAACTGCTCGACCATCCTCGCGCTCGTGGCGCTCGCCCCGCTCGACCGCGCTTTCGGGCTCACGCGCGCGACCGTCGCGACCTACCAGGCGGTGTCGGGCGCCGGTCAGGCGGGCATCGAGGAGTTGCTCGGCCAGACCCGCGCGGTCTTGGACGGCGCGGCGCCCGCGCCCGCCAAGTTCCCGCACCCTATCGCCTTCAACCTGTTCAGCCACGACTCCGAGGTCGGCACCGACGGCTACAACCTGGAGGAGCGCAAGCTGCTGCTGGAGTCGCGCAAGATCCTCGGCCGCCCCGACCTGGCGCTGTCGGCCACGTGCGTTCGGGTGCCGGTGGTGCGCGCCCACGCCGAGGCGATCCATGCCGAGTTCGCCCGCGCGGTGACCGTCGGCGAGGCGCGCGCCGTGCTCGCGGCGGCCGCCGGCGTGCGCCTGGTGGACGACCCGGCCGCCAACCGCTTCCCCATGCCCCTCGAGGCGAGCGGCCAGGACGACGTGCTCGTCGGACGCTTGCGCGCCGACGCCAGCCGCCCGGGCGCGCTGGCGCTGTTCCTGGCCGGCGACCAGGTGCGCAAGGGGGCCGCGCTCAACGCGGTCCAGATCGCCGACCTGCTCTAGCGCCCGAGGATCGATCCGGCGACTAGGGTGCGTCCACACTACGTGCGGTAGGACGTGCTGTGCAGCTCACCCGCGAGCAGTTCGCCCTGATCGAGCACCTCCTCCCCGTCCAGCGCGGCAACGTGCGCCAGCGGCCGTACTCGGCGGGTAGGCAACGGCGGAAGCGGATTCGCTCGGAAGTAGATCTGCTCTTTCGGATGCCTTCGACGCTTGCTACCGTTGAATCATGAAGTGGCGGGGGTCGAGGAGTCGCGTTTCAGGTCGAACCATGTGGCCCCGCGGCCGTCGTGGTTGACCCGTCTCGAGGATCGCCGCCGCCCAACGTACGGTTCGGGGCTTGGCTGGATCGTGCGGTCGGGAGCACCGGCCTGAGGCTCGCTACGATCGGCCGCGCGATGTGGCTCACGGGCATCGTCAGCATGTTCGGGCTGGTCGCCACGATCGCTTGGGTCGCCACCGACGTGCGCGCAGATCAGGACGCCATGGAGACGGTGCTGGCCCTCGAGTCGCGGGTCGACGCGCTCGGACCGGCCAGCACCCGGTTGCTCGTCGGGCCCACGTCGTCCTCGATGGTCGACGTGTTCCGTAGCGAGGTGGTCGGCGTTCGGGCTGCCCTGGGTACCCTCGTCGTCATCGACGAGGAGGTGGTGCGGCCGGTCGACGCGGCCCTCGCGGACCTCGCCGAGTTCGTCGTCCAGCAGATCGAGCTCGACGGCGTCGACGCGATCGCTGACGGCCCCGCGCTGGACGCGCCCGAACTGCCGGTGGGCGTGGCCGCGGCTCTGCGGACGGCGACCTCGCTCAACGACCGACTTCACGCAAACATGATGGACCTCCTCGGCGCAGCTCAGGCCACCCATCGCATCGGCGAAGTGGGCGCCGCGATCCGCATCGGCATCGTGGGCGTCGCGTTGGCGC